>JAAZCB010000654.1 GCA_012513545.1 Clostridiaceae bacterium | reverse complement strand
TGAAAGTGGAATATGGGCAGGCTATATCTTGACACCATTCAAAGATGTTGTCAAGCATGTTACAAATGCCTAATTGATTAGGCTTCCCAACGAAAATGGAAGAGGTATACATGGCAGGTTCCGGGATTAAGCTATAGGGTATTTTATGCTTGCTTAACAGGAAAGGATTACGAAACAAACCTTCTCCGGCGGCAAATTCCCATTCAGCTTCGCTTGGTAAACGATAATCTTTGTGGGTAATATGTTGTAATTTTCTTAAAAAGGATTGAACATCAAATAAAGTAACATTTTCTACCGGCGAATCATCACAAAATTTGAAACAACTTGGATTGTTGTTGATTAAACTTTCCCAATCGAGGGAGTCTTGGGGCTGTAATTTCATTTTTTGTATCATCGAAAAAAAATTTTTATACCTTATTTCTTTTTTAATATTACCGACAACGGCTTTCCATTGTCCTTGGGTTACGGGATATTTACCGATATAAAAATCGGGAAGATTAACAAGATGCACCGGATGTGTGGGGTAGATAAATTCGGAAAAATACGATGAATAACCCATCATCCATTCATAAAAACCAGGGTGCACAAAGTTTGCGGCATTCTTATCGTTGGATTGTAAACCCATTAAAAAGCTACCCCCTTTAACAAGTATCATTTCAAAGGGGATACCCTTTATGGTTTCAATAATAGTTGGAGCTATGTTTTTATTTTGTGAATGTGACATCTTTTTTTTTTGGCAAAAATAGCGGTTTACTCTGCCAAAAGAGAGCACAATCGCAGTTTATATCAGCTTTTTTTATATAAAGCGATTGTTTGTTGGAGTTTGGTTTTTATCTCATTGCGTAAATCGATAGGTTCAATAACTTCCATTGTGTTGCCAAATCGTAATATTTCTTGAATAAAATCGTAGCTTGGTTTTAAGGTATACGAAAAAACCGAATAATTTTCGGTGGTTTCTATTTCTTGCTGAGAATGATGTAAGGGCAGTGTGCGTACATATTTGCATTGACTTTCATTGATGCGAATTTTAACAATGGCGGTCTTAAGTTCAGGATCGGTAATAATACCGAAGTATGCATTGAAATAAGATTTTACATCAAAATAATCGGGCAGAATAAAAGGTTGGTCAGTTATATTCAAGGCTTGTATCCTGTCCAAGCCGAAGGTTCGTGTTTCTTTAATAAAAGGGTTAAAGGCAATTAAGTACCAACGTTGTTTGAAAAGTTTGACGGCATAGGGCTGTAAGTTTTTGTATGCACAACTTTGTTCGTGCCAAAAGGGCAAGTAGTCCATATCTATGCAATGGTTTTCTTGCATGGCTTTGAGAATCCGGCTCAAGTATTGATTTCCGGAAGGAACGTATTCAAATGAAATTCTGTTTTTCAGTTGTTGACAATCAGCAATGAGATTGTTGACCGCCAACGTATCTATTAACCATGAAGTAGTTAAGGACGAATTTTTCAATTCTTCGGGATCGTAGAGGTAATAGCTGTTGGTGCTTTTCCGGCATTCAATCAAGATATTGAAAATATTTTCTATGTCGCGGCGATGGTTGTGAAAAGTCTTAATCGGGTAGGCATTTCCTTCCGACAAAGCAGAACGTTTCCACTTCTTATTGATTTCTTCGAAGCTAATACCGTCTTCACCGCTTTGATATATGGTGTCGACTAACCAAATATACCGTCGAATAATGTCTCTTGTCATATTAAATTATTTTTATGCAAAAATAACCAATTACTGTGCTAAAACGTGGCAGAGTGAAGAAAAGTTGTTTTTTTATACAAGTCATATTTACATAAGACGGAATATGAGTTTTTTTATAGAAGATTATCCATAAATATTAAGATGGTTTAGGTAATTAGGACAAGTTTATATCTTTTTATAAAAATAATTTTTATTTTGCAAATATATATAATTTTATGCAATTTTTTTAAATACAGATTCCGGCGTATTGTAATTCAACGAACTATGAATTCTTTCATAATTGTAATAGTGTATGAAATCCTCGCATGTTTTATAAAGATCAACGCCATCAATGGGAGG
>JAAZCB010000653.1 GCA_012513545.1 Clostridiaceae bacterium | reverse complement strand
TTACTCAGTAAGGCATCCCATCTGAATATCATTCTTGATCATTCTCATAATCTTTTCCCTGGGCGACTCTTTGCTGTTCGGATTGAAATGAAGGAGTAGCGTGCAGGACGTTTCCGAAGGCGTCGTAATAGTATGTGGCGGCGATTTGACCGGATGCGATTAAACTGTTTATTGAATTGTGACAAACTACCGTATAATAATCCTAATTGTCTAGTGGTATCAGTTCAGCCGACCCATCCGTTCCGTGCCTTGATCTCCGCGAGAGGTGCGTTAGTTTGACTCAGGCTGTCATATTGGATCAGATAGTTCTCCTGATCGTAGGTTCCGTCAGTATTAAGGATCATGAAATACCGATCAATTGAGTTAACTCCATTCCACGACCCATTCTCATCTATTTTATCCTCCCATCTCGATACACCCAATAGCACCAAATCGTTTTGACTATAATCAATAATTCCTATGCCAATTTCACAATCCTTTTCTTTCATTGTGTCATGAAAGGCTTTGATTGCTATCTCCTCATCAAAACTCCATTTAATGTTCGAACTTAATGAGTATTCATCAACCAATTCCCTCTTGATCATTTTTGCTTCATTTATCGGTTTACTCCAATCGTTCGCCTCTTTGAAGGCATCAAGTTCCTCTGTTGTGTGATTTTTGTACTCTTCCGTGATTTGATAGGATATATTGTCATAATAGTAGACATATTTATCATCATGCCTTTGCATGATGCATTCTCCACTCATACTTCCGGTCGAAAAAGAAAACCATATCCTCCCATATTCGTCTGTTTCGATGGTCTCTCCTTTGATTACGTTTGTGTCATAATACCTTGATCCCGGGATAGCAAAAAAAACCTGAGTATACATTACAACCATGTCCTGCGAATATCGCCGTCGACATCCGCTGGTTATTACTGAAAAGTAAATAATTAAAACAACTATAATGGCTCCGAAGATCTTTATCCGTTTCATTTTACCCTCCCAAAAAGTGTTCCTTATTCATTTACGTGTTCTCGTTTTGGTTTGCTTGACATTCTATGAGTTCTTCTTATTGTGAAGAATTAGTTATGACCATACTTAATTCGTTGTTGGTATTGATACTCTTCCCGTGTGTAACTATACCAATTCACCTCAATTGAGTCATTAAACAATTGTTGCGGATTCAAATTGTAATAAAATGTTTTTGCTATGCTGGCCTCAGAATACGTCTGATACCACTCCCCTGCGTGGATGTCTACTGTCTCATTACCAGTTCTTAACACTCCTCCCCCTTCAGAATCTGCGCCGTATTCAAAGGGTTTTTCGTAATAGGAGTAATATGGACTCCATCCCATCAAGTCGAAAATTGAAGCATTTGCAATATCCGGGGATGACCCAACAACTTGTTTTACAATCTCCGTCGATAGATGAAATGACGGACTAAAAATCGATACGTAACTAGCCACATCCAATACCTCATTGACCTTAACATCATCAAATTGAAAGTGAGTGAACGATGGCAGTGCTATCGTCAAAGCATAACGGACGGGATCCTTTTCCCACTCGATTGCATGCCCTTTCTCATGGTTGACCGTCTTCATAAAATTTTCAATGAACGTTGATTTATCAGGGGCGTCAATATATTTAGTTTTCTTCCCCGCACCAAGAAAAATGACACCTCCAAAAGAGAATGCATTGCTTCCAAATTTAAGAAAATCTTCTGGTATCCATTCACCGCGCGCTTTCTTTCTGTCGATCAAACTCTTCGTCCGATGTCGGTTATGGATGGACTCCAGATGTCTGTCTCTCATGTAACGGCCACGACGAACCATTTACACACCCGTTTAACATGTGCCTCATTCTTCAAGTTGGTATCGGTATTTGTCGTCGAGTTCCGGCAACAAAATGTTCAGCTTATCTTTACTCCAAATGTCCCAGTTCCATCCTCTGGTAATATAAGCAGATGATGTTATCCAACGCTGCTCTTTAGGAGGAATTTCTCCTTTTTCAATCATTTTCAAAAGATTATTCATTTCGGGGATAATGGTTTTCTCGATTTGATCGGCTGTCGCCTGCTTCTTTTTCCCCATCGAAATGTCGCGTAAGTCTTCTTGGCATATTGAAAGTATCTTTTCAATGTCCTTCGTGAAATCAGCTATTGTATATCTCATATTCTCCACCTACTTATTCTTCTCCTAAATAAAAATGCAAGTTTTCTTGTACATCGGAAGCGTCAATAGAAATCAATGACACTAAATGCCAAATCTCTTCCAAACTCTTACCGCCAAAAACTTTAGCATTAATAATTTCATTAAATGAATCATAATCGTAAGCTTGCTTACCATCTTTAGTTAATCCAAACCAATATATAACTTTATTGGTCTCTATATCATGCATTTATCCTAGCCAAGATGTTTGGTAATCATCATAATAATCAACGCAAAAATGTATTTCAATACAAGATTGCTTTGGGTTATATCCTATGACATAATTTTATTAAAATCCTCAAAAGACATTTTCTCCATATTTACTCCTTGGCTTTTCCATTGCTGAATTGCTCTTCGTTTAAGTTAAATGCATCGATAAGATAATTGTCTTTTCGCTGGAAAAGATTCGAGGACACATCGGATATCGATGTGTCTCCGGTTTCGATATA
>JAAZCB010000652.1 GCA_012513545.1 Clostridiaceae bacterium | reverse complement strand
TGGGTAGATAATGAGATTTTTTACCGATGAGAAATATCAAAATGGTTCTGCATTTACTGAATATGAAAGTTATTGTAAATCTATATGGCCACAAGTTCCAATAGGACTCAGACAAATATCTAAGGATATGTTACCTTCTGAATTTGACTCTGATATGGTATATGGGTTACATGATGCCAGAATAATTAAATTTGAATGTGACGAGCAGGCAAATGAATTTTTTATATATTTTTCGATTTTTGATGAAGAAGATAATGAATATAGACTTAAGGGAACATATAAAGATGCAAAATGTATACTTCAGCCTTCTGTAACTTTTATTGGCGATGATAGAGATTGTGATATTATGTGTCATGAAGTTATATATGAGAAGAAGCGATTTAGTCATACAATTTTATTTGCAAGCGGTGAAGAGTTGATTATTGAGTTTTCAACATTTGAATTAGAAGTAATGAAGCAATAAGCGATAATTAAAGAATCCTCCAACTTACAACCGCCTAAAAACCGAATGGTAAGCAATAAAAGATACAAAGTTAACTTATATCTGCTGGATTCAGTAATGTTTCGCTACAACAACAATTATGTAAATTATAAGAAATAAACTATTAGTACCAAATGTGATTCATTTTAATTTTTTAAAATATATAGAAATCCTTTTGGGTTTTGGGTCAAACAATAAAGAACAAATGAAAATTCTCGGTAAATAGCCGGGGATTTTCATTTAATAGGTATGGCAATCTACACTGTAGGGGTGGTTTGAAAGTGGCAGCTTTACCCCGGTATACAATTAATCCGAGCCGGAGAAATCCGGCTCTAATTATATAATTCCATGAAAATAAATTTTAGTGCAATTAAACATTGTTAATTTATAATGTTTCCATGTCTACTTCTATCGGTTTATAAATATCCATCTTCCAAGTTGACTTTCCCTGAATACTCAATAAGCAATTCTGGTGCTTTAGTTACCACCATTTTTTGTGGAAAATATGAGATTAATATAAGTCCTAGTATTCTCGCAATTATGTAAGTAAGCGTAAAATACGATCCGTCTACAACTATAGCTCCTTCTGTTGTATACTCTTATCATTAAGTCTGCAGGATTCAGGTAAATCAATCGACCAAGGCATCATTGAATCCAGCACATTCTGATCTTTGACATCTACATTAGGAAGCATTTCCAGCAAGTAAGTCATGTATTCGAAAGGTTTAAGATTATTTACTCTTGAAGTCTCAATAATACTGTAAATCATTGCACTAGAGGTAGCTCCATTTGGAGTGTTACAAAACAGAAAGTTTTTGCGTGATATAACAAAACCTTTTATACTCCGTTCCGAAATGTTATTATCGCAATAAAGCCTTCCATCAAGTAAGTAATTACTAAGCTTATCCCATTGGTTCAAGCAATAATTTATAGCTATACCCGTGGTACTCTTAGGTGTAACCCGAGGTCTTTGATACTTAAGCCATTTATAAAACTCATCTAATATAGGCTTGCTTTTTTCTAGTCTGTCTTTATATCTTTCGTCTGAGCTTGAATCTTCAAACTCATGCTCAATACTATAAAGTCTGTTGCAAAATTGCAGTCCTTCTTTTGCAACACATGGTTTATCTCTAACCTCCTTTGGCAATGACTTAAAAACCTCGTCCCATTTTCTTCGGGCATGGGCAAGACAAGCTATATTAATTATATCCTGTAGCCCTTCATATGACTGATAACCATCAGT
>JAAZCB010000651.1 GCA_012513545.1 Clostridiaceae bacterium | reverse complement strand
TCCTGTATTCCACCTTTTTTGAGCCATTGAAGATATTTTCAACATGTTCGGGGTTAATCGATAATAATATTTTGCACATCTTTATCCCCCATTCTTAAGACTGCTTCAAACTGCTCCCGATTGTACATTATTTGGTACGGATGTGAAGAAAACAATCCCTGTTCCTTTAATTCTTTGTGAATAACATTGTGGCCAATGTCCGACTCCAAACTTATTTACTTGAAGCCGCTTTTTCAGTGGATATCCTTATTTTTATTATACCTTCCATCTGCTTTTGGCTCTCTTCGGGCTCCGTATCAATGATGTCTAATTGAATGATTTTAATGGAAACATTGCCGCCCGGGGTACTAATATCATATTGGGCCAGTTCATTATCCGTAATTTTATTACTGAGAAACGCTGGATAAACCAGATAAATATTGGTGCAATGGTAAGCTATTGCGTAGACCAGCATTTGATAAATATCGCTTTGCAGCACATACACATTGCCATCTATAATAGGATTCTTATATTTAGCATCTAAAATTACTTTCACATTTTCGTCTTTTGAAAGAGTTATATCCGGTTCCAATAAGAATACCGGTTTATTATTCTGATCTGCCCGATAAGCCAAGTACTTCTGGGGTTTAT
The DNA here is from genome assembly GCA_012513545.1 of Clostridiaceae bacterium. The sequence goes on along the minus strand of JAAZCB010000651.1, from coordinate 5,411 downwards.
GATGATAGACTTCACAGCCGTCCACACTTGATAACTTACTGTTAGCAAGAAGCTTATAAACATATTGCTCAAATAGCCTGTTTAGTGGCACTAAAAAAGTAAACGTCAATTCATCGCCTTCACTTTGCCCCGGCTGTCGGTTATAGTAAAACATTTTTGCCATATTAAACAGCGGCAGGTAGTTGTGGTTCAAACGGTTGAATTTCACCTGATCAAAAATTCCGGGATATAGTTTGATAGCTTCCACTTCTTCAAGATAGATCAAAGCTAATTTCAAGGCCTTTTTGTTGCTCGTTACTTTGGTTTGGCTGAGCAGGCGCAGCATGGTCGTCTTGATGATCCGGTTAAGAAGATTATTGATGCTGAATTCTTCATAGTTCACATAATGCAAATGTTTGCGAAACTTATTTTCCTTTATGGTTTGCGTGAATAGAATCCTTCCTTTGATAAACTGCATATTTTCCTCGATCTGCTGATATGAGCGGTGGATCTCGCGATTAAACAGCCGGTTGAACTGAGCTGCAAACATACCGATAAAAATCTCCAACAGATCGTTTTGACAAGCATCTACAGATATGGGGTCCGGGATCTCCTTAATATGAAGAAAATCCGAATAGCTTAAGAGGCGCAGTAATAAACCAACTGCTTTGTTTATTTCGGTATCTGCGTCTGATTTCCCCGCCGGATCATCAGAAAGAACTTTGGGCAGGATTTGCACCCGGGTACCATTGCGATAGATAAATCCAACATAGTGCTTCATAAGAAGGCTGCCATCAGCCTGGAGAATCAAATTCTGCGATCCCCACAGTCCTTTTAAAGCAATTATGTCTTGTTTTTCCTTATCACTTAGCTCCAGCCGAGTCGTGCTGTCTTCATATACTGTAATTAATCTCTTACTCATACCCGCCCCTATTTGATAATATCCATTAGTGCCTCCTCAAATTCAGAAGCTTTCCCATCATCAGCTGCTGTTTTCAGATAATTCACGCTTCCCTCACCGGTGAAAAACTTCGGTCCGATGATACTTTTAAGGGTATTAATATCATTATAGAAATAGTCCAAAAGAAGCGGAATGATCTTGTAATACCATACATTATACAGATCTGATAAATTCACTATGTCCATAAAATAGGAATGACCGATCCTATGATCCCGGTCCAGTTGTTCATTGATCGTTTTATTTAGCATTTCAAGCAGGCGGGCCAGGTCGATCCTGTCATTGACCCTGGCAGCGCCAATCAATGATGGATTATTAAATACTGTCAGATCCGGTTCCATTTCGATAAAGGCAAATCTTCTTCTCAATGCAGTATCCAGCATTGCAATAGAACGATCGGCTGTATTCATGGTACCAATAATATAAAGGTTAGACGGCAGTGTAAAAGCCTTTTTCGAATAAGGCAAAGTACAGGGAATGTTATCCCTTTTGTCTTTTTCGATAAGAGTGATTAGTTCTCCAAAGATTTTTGCCACATTGCCCCGGTTTATCTCATCAATGATCAGATAAAATGGCGTTATGGATTTTTGCTCTTCCTTATCCTCGGACAATAGTGCTTTGATATCTGCCATGTTAATATTTTTTAATTGGTAAAGCGTTTTTAATGTAAGCCCGATTTGCCCGTTCATGGCATAAATATCTGCCGGTACGTCAAAATGTTTTAGCCACTTCACTTTGCGCCGGTGAGGATATCTCATTTCATCTTTTTTATAATAATAGTCCCCGGTCACTACAACGATATCCCGAATGGTTTTCGGGCCATCATACACCAATACCACATCACCTTGATTGATCTCATTGACCATATAATTAATGCTGCTGGCATCATTTTTTGGTTTGGGCAAATCAGGATTATTATTCTCTGTTAGTAAAGCAGCATATATCTCCTCATAGGTCATGCCTTCGAGGGACTGATCTTCCAACCATCCAATTGCTATTATTTCGTTTTCCTTGCAGGTTAGATATATGTCTTCCTCTTTATTCCGAGCTCCCAGGGAAATCTTCCATATCTTGCTGGATTCACTGACGGTTTCAGTTCCTTCCTCATTTTTTCCTTTAATAAACTGGATTGATGCCGCATTAGCCATACGTTTTAAAATTCCGTCTTCGATCTTGTATTTCAGATCCTGGCTTCCTTCCTCTGGTTCATCATCAGCCATGACCGGGCGGATGCCTTCTACAAACTCCTCGTATGAATACGCCTGATGGAAAGTTACAAATTCTGCTCTTTTTTGAGAAATCACTTTTTCAAACGGCACAAATTCCCCGCCGCTGCGCATCTGTTCATAACATTCCACAATACGCATCGCAGAATAGGTCTTTCCGGTTCCCGGCGGCCCATATAAAATCAGATTGGGATTAAAATCAAGCAAACGGGCATATTTTTCATAGTCTGAAAGGTCTGGAGAAGGATCAACCGGTTGTGTGCTAGAGGAACTGCTTCTCTTGCGTCCTACCAGTATGTTGTCGTAAAGGGCAATGGGATTGGCTACCTTGAAACTCCCCGTTTCATCCAAATCCTTTATGACTGATTCCAGATATTTTTGCTTGGAAGGCGCCTTATCTTTTATGGCGTATTTTAATAAATCATCTAATGAATACCTTTCATTCTCCGGGCTTCGATCCAAATACAAATCCCATAAAATGTTATAATCAGTAAATTTACTGCCATCCCAAATATGAATGCCGCTGATTCTTTTCTCACTTAGATTGTTGATCGTTATCCTTATATCTCCTGGCTGCAGTTTTAATTCTGTATTTTCCAAGGCAACAAAAATACTTCGTAAATGACCCGCAAAAATTATATCTTTTGGTTCCGGGCAGTCTTTACTTACTTCGATAGGGAGAAAACCACAATTTCTTACGCTTTTTGCACTCTTATTAAGCAGATTTAAATCCAATTCAAAAAATTTATAACGAGTAAATTCATCTGTCAACCTTAACGGACTGAACGTTTTTACTACATCAAATTCTACAGTGCCGGGTCTATCTATATTGATCTTATTTGGCCGATTAGTATACTCTCTCACCCGCCAAAGACGATCGATTTTACCTTTGTAAATGGGGAATACATAATCACCCGGCTTGATCCCCCCGTACCATTCTCCGCCTTCTGGGCCTGCAGCATAGAAGTTTTCTTCTATTTGCTGCGGATATTTGGAACTTATTTTACCGAAGTATAAAATGTGAATCCCCTCCCTGGTATTATGTAGATAATTTGCTGCCGATATCTTCCTTTGGTAAAAACCATACCCTTCAAACTTTGCGGCTAAAGGTATATGAACGATTGGGGAGCAAAACTGATCCCAATATCTGATAGACTAAAAGGTTCCTTGTATTTCGTCACTTTACCTAATTTAAAAGCAAAAGCTTTTGGTTTATTCTCATAATATTTATCGAAGAAACTCCTGGTAATACCTGCGTCCTGCGAAGTCAAGCGCCAGACATTGTCCGGCAAATCCTCAATCACTTCTAATAAAACAGCTTCTCCGACCACCTTCATTACTGGAGAAGTGGAGTAAATCAATATCTTATCAACATCGTTTCGGCATTTCGCCTTCCTGTATTCCACCTTTTTGGAGCCATTTAATATATTTTCTGCATGTTCAGGGTTTATCGATAATAATATTTTGCACATCTTTATCCCCCATTTTTAATATTGCTTCAAACTGCTCCCGATTGTACTGTATTTGGTACGGATGCGAAGCAAATAACCCTTGCTCCTTTAATTCTTTGTGAGTAACATTGTGGCCTTTACCAAAGTAGCCATTATAAACCATCTCCAACAAAACTACATTGTTGTTATTGTTATATATTTTAATTAATTCTTCGGGTGTAAATATCGTTTTATTACCAGCATTTTTAATGAACTCAGAACTGTCAACGATCTGACGTCTCTTATCTTTGATTGTCTCTATTTTTGTTATAGTGCAAAAGGAAGTAACCACAGATTTAAATGTTTTACCCTTGTCCTGTTCTGATATTCTATAGATCAGAATAGGTTCCCCTAAAGAATAATGCATTGCACTATATGGTGAACCAATAAAAACCTTGGTAATTCCATTACCAGCTGTTTCTTCTTCAATAACACGCTTATTGCCCTTTAATTCCGAATATGGAAACAGTCTGTCATGATAGCTTTCATAAATAGGTATAATCCCAGCTTTTTCAATTACAGGACTTATAAACGGAAAAGCTTTATAGGGAACACTATAATCAATTTGCAATCTGTTTTTTAGATATACTCTCTCCCCACGTGTATTATGTCCAATACATTTGAAGCCAAAGTGTTCAAATAGGCTGATCAAATCCCGATGCTTTTCGAATACAGTTAAATAGATTTCTTCAAATTTTTCTTCCTGCCAGTTCCACAGTGAGACCCCAAGGGCACCTTCCCCCAGCCTTTGTTTTCTATACCTGTCGGCAATTCTAAAAGTCCCGATTTTAATCCTTTCTTTGGCTGGCAATGTCATTTCCTTTAATTGTATTGGTTCACATTCTTTCTTAAGATAAATAAATGAGCCTACTCCTAACTCATCAGTAAAGACCAATGCTTCTTCACCTGAATCGCTTTTCTTTTGAAACCATGAAGCAAACTCACTATAATCTTCTTTCAGGGAGTCAAAAAAAAGCATCCGATAAGTCAACTTCAGAGAACTTATGCCATTCAAACTTACCACCCATGAGTTCTTCTCCTCTCAACCACATATCTATTGAAAGCAAAGAAAGAAGATTAACTGATGCTAAATATAAAACTATTCATTTGGCACTTTCACGCAGTTATTATTAACTTCTCGATAAAAACAAAATTCCCTGCCAGTTTTAGAATATATGTTCTGTTTTACAATTATATTATGCAATTCCGAATTTGACATTTAGATTGGAAATTGACAATACTTCTGTGTCACCTGTCACTTACAACTTTAGGAAAGACAATAGATCATAAACTAGGAAAGCCGGCCGGCCAAACTATGGCTTTGCCAAAACCAATAATTCCAGCCAAAAAGATGTGGTATGCTGAAGATTGAATACCAGTGCACCAATGAATCCTAATCCATAAAAACCACTGGAAGCTGACCCGCCTGTCCATTCGATCGTCGATTTAGTGGCCATGCTTTAATAAATTACTCATTTGGAAAAGAATAAGCATTTTTCTTACTTGAATGAAAAATTACGGCATTTCACTCCGGGAATCACCTTTATTTTTGTTTTTATTAAGGTTGTCTATAATTAAAGTGAAATCAATTGCTTTCTTGGAAAACGACGAAGTACTAATAAAGATGCCTTTCTTTGCAAACCTTTCCCCTTTTCAACTTTCCAACCAACTAATACTTTTCAACCAATACCGTTGTCAACAACCCCGTGTGACAAGCTATTGATATGTAACGACAATAGCGTTACGATATTATCAAGG
>JAAZCB010000650.1 GCA_012513545.1 Clostridiaceae bacterium | reverse complement strand
TCACTTTTATGTATTTTAACATATTACATAAATGATTACAACCAAATTTTATATGTTTGGGATGGTATAATTTGTTTTTATAAAAACAGTTCCTTACTAATACTACTACAAACTTCACAGACTTTGGGGCAATTTCTGCTTTGTTGAGGTAAGATCAGTTTTATAACTTGTTGCTGCGCTATATCCTGCCACCAATGATAAAAATGAAATTGCCGGGAAATGGTACCTGCCTGCTACTTCTACCAACATATGTGCAAATATCATCCCTAGAATGAATAAAACAAAGTATATAATCGTATCCTGTTCTTTCTTTATAATAAGTTTAGTGATTCCAATTGCACTAATAATTAGAATCAAATAATAATAAAAATTGGATAATTTAATTAACAGCCTTTCATATTTATAAAAATCCAACTTTGATAAATCCTTATTAAAACCAGAAAATATATACATAATGGAATCATGATCCGTAATCCACATAGTACGGTGTTTATTAATCATAAGTTCAGTAATTCCTTTTATCGAATAACTCTTAGCCCTTTCTATTGCTAAAACAAATAATTTGTCATGGATTTGTTGTGGCTTTATTCCAGTTTCTTTTGATATCTCAGAAAGTGTATTTGAGTCTTCTAAATTCCATGATCCGCTGCTAAAATAGTTTAAGCCAACGTACAAATTATAACCGACAGGCTTCTTGGGAATTTCTCTGCCAATGAGCTGTTCGATTGAAGCGGAAATAAAATAAGATGTTAAAGTGTAGCCTAGAATCATAAAAACAGATAAGATTGCTTTGGCAAGATTTCTATTACTTCGAACAGTAAGCTCCTCATGAAAAAAGAAAATGTAATAAATAATTGAGGCTATCAGCACAATAAGTGCTAATGGTCTAATAGCATTTGTAATAGCACATATTGTACCAAATATCAAAAAAAGTATTACAGACATTAGTAAACTTCTTTTTTTCCCTATAAATGCAATAAAAAAGTTCATACAAAATAGAACTAAAAAGGTATAAAGATATTCTGTACATATTAAAGACGTATAAAATATTTGTGAAGGCCATAGTGCCCATAAGATAGCCGAGATAAATCCACAGGGAGTTCCTTTGATTCTACTGCCGATTTTATAAAGTAATAGAGTGATTCCACAGCTTAAGATAACATTAAGGATTGGGGCTATGAGCTCTGAATTTCCAAAAACTTTATAGAATAATGCCAATAATGATGGATAACCAATATAATGTGGAAAAAGAGCTATATAATTGTGACCAGTTATTACACCCTTAGACATTGAAGATGCGAATATGTGATAAGTGTTAAAATCATCCTTTGGAATAACACTTATATTATATATCCAAAGGATTCTAGTAGCAATTGTAGTAAAAAGTATTACACAGATAGCAAGTTTACTGTTAATAAATTCACTTTTCATTGCAAGTTTTTTTAAAGTAAAATAGAGAGCAGTTGAGATAATAATTATTAAGCCAACATAGGATAGCCACCATATAAATTTGAACTTTTCAGGAAAAAACATGCTAATAGGTTTTTTGACTATAAAATAAATAATATTATAAATTATAAAAATAAGAAATAACAATATAATAGACTTGCCAAAAATGGCTTTCAATTTCAAAAGCATGTTAATATGCTGCCTCCTTATTTACAGTTTGTATCCATTATTAACAATGAGGAGTTTTACTGTTGTCAAATTCAAAAAAAATATCATACCTATAGTATAGTGCCTCCGCCTACAACAATATCATCATCATAAAACACTACCGACTGGCCTGGAGTAATTGCACGTTGAGGTATGTCAAAAATAACCTTTACCTTTTGGTTATCCAAAGGAATGATATCTGCATCTGCTTCAACTGCTGAATACCTGATTTTAGCCTTAACCCTCATAGGCTTTTCCAGACTGTCTATAGAAATGAAATTCAAATCGTCTGCAATCAAGGTATCGGAAAACACTTCCTCTCCTTCTCCTAATACCACAGCATTATTCTCAATATCAAGACGTATTACATACATCGGTTTTCCAAATGCAATTCCAAGACCCTTTCTTTGTCCCACAGTATAATGTATTATTCCCTTGTGTTTTCCAAGAATATTGCCTCTTAAATCAACAAAATTACCTGGAGTGATTTTAGTGTCTGTATTCTCCTTAATAAACCTGCCATAATCATTGTCTTCTACGAAGCAAATTTCTTGACTGTCAGGCTTTGAGGCTACTGATAAACCAAGCTCAAAAGCTTTTTCACGTACACTTTCCTTGGTATACTCACCTATCGGCATAAGTGTCCTTGAAAGCTGTTCCTGTGTTAAGTTGAATAATGCATAGGTCTGATCCTTCTTTTGTGTAACAGACTTCTTTAATAGATATCTTTTCCGGTATTCATCATATTCAACGATGGCATAATGACCGGTCGCAACATAATCTATACCCATTGATACAGCTTTTTTTAAGAGAGCATCGAATTTAACATGCCTGTTACATGCAATACATGGGTTTGGTGTCTTGCCTTTCAAATATTCAGCTTTAAAATAATCTATAACCTTTTCTTCAAAAACATCCTGGAAATTCAGGACATAATAAGGTATCCCGAGCTTGTCAGCAACTCTTCTCGCATCATCTACAGCTGAAAGTGAACAGCAACCTCCTTCAGTAAGCTTAGAGTCCTCATTTTTGTCAGTCCAGATTTTCATTGTTGCTCCGATTACATCATATCCTTTTTCCAAAAGCACAGCGGCCGCTACAGAACTGTCAACGCCGCCGCTCATACCTATCAAAACTTTTTTTTTATTCATTTACCAAATGCACACTCCTGATTAATCTGAACATAATTTTGTTTCTTAAAAGCAATTGCTTAATCCTCATCATCGTTTTCCATGTGGTGTATGTCATCACATCTTCTTCCGCATCCGGCGCATTCATTATTATCCTCAAGAAGACCATTTTTTTTCATGTAATCTTCAATTGCTGCCCTGATGGCTTCTTCTGCGAGATTGGAGCAGTGCATTTTTACCGGAGGAAGTCCGTCCAAAGCTTCTGCAACAGCCTTATTGGTTATCTTAAGAGCTTCTTCAACAGTTTTTCCCACAACAAGTTCCGTGGCCATACTGCTTGTAGCAACCGCCGCTCCACATCCAAACGTTTTAAACTTGGCATCGACTATAACATTGTTTTCTATTTTGAGATACATTTTCATTATGTCTCCGCATTTGGCATTTCCGACTTCTCCAATACCATCAGCATTATCAATTTCGCCTACATTTCTTGGATTCATAAAATGATCCATAACCTTCTCACTATACATAATTAATTACCTCTTTTCACTTTTTCATATAATGGAGACATTTCTCTTAGTCTCTCGACTATCACAGGTAAAGCATCCATCAAATAGTCTATTTCTTCATGCGTATTTTCTTCTCCAAAAGTCAATCTTAATGAGCCGTGGGCAATCTCATGTTTGAGACCTATGGCAAGAAGCACATGAGACGGATCAAGGGAGCCTGATGTACATGCTGAGCCGCTCGAACCCTGTATGCCTTTCATATCAAGCATTAATAAAAGAGATTCACCTTCATTAAACTCAAAAGAAAAATTTACATTTCCAGGTAGTCTTTGATGTCTGTGTCCATTTAATCTTACAAAGGGTATTTTTTTTGTAACTTCTTCTATTACCCTGTCCCTCAGTTCCATTAATTTTTTGTTATGTTCATCAAGGCTGTTGACAGCAAGTTCTATTGCTTTTCCAAGTCCGACGATCCCTGCAACATTTTCAGTGCTCGCCCTTCTTCCTCTCTCCTGTGCTCCGCCGTGCATAAAGGAGGTTATCTTTACGCCTTTTCTGATATATAGAGCACCGATTCCTTTAGGTCCGTAAAACTTGTGTGATGATAATGACAAAAGGTCTACGTTCAGCTCATTAACATTTACAGGTATATTTCCTACAGCTTGTACAGCATCAGTATGAAAATAAATGCCTTTTTCCCTTGCAATTTTTCCAATCTGTGCTATAGGCTGAACAGTACCTATTTCATTATTGGCAAACATTATTGTGATCAGAATTGTATTCGGTTTTATAGCTTCCAGTACCTTTTCAGGTGACACAAGTCCATATTCATCAACCGGAAGGTATGTAACCTCAAAACCATCACTCTCAAGGTATTGACATGTATGCAAAACGGCATGATGCTCAATTGATGAAGTTATAATATGATTTCCCTTTTGTCTGTTTGCATAGGCAACACCTTTTACTGCCCAGTTGTCGGCTTCTGTCCCTGATCCGGTAAAAAATATTTCCTTGAAATTAGCCCCTACTGCTTTTGCGACTTTCTC
>JAAZCB010000649.1 GCA_012513545.1 Clostridiaceae bacterium | reverse complement strand
GGGGTAGCAGTCACATCAGCATCAGTTGTTATTTTCGGAAGTGCAATCTGGGACCCTGTAGCTTTGATGATTAAAACTGGAAGTGTATTCTTCATTTACGTTGGATTAATATTCGTCATTCTAGCAACACTTACAACAAACATCGCTGCAAACATGGTTGCTCCAATCAACGATGTAATGCACGTATATCCCAAGAAATTAAACTGGGAAGTTACAACCATTATCATAAGCTTGATAGGTATACTAATGCAGCCTTGGAGATTCTTGGCAGATCCAAATGCATATATTTGGACATGGTTATTGGGATACGGAGCATTCCTTGGACCTGTTGCAGGTGTCGTTATAGCAGACTTCTGGCTTATTAGGAAACAAACTATTAAATTAGATGACATATACAAGAATAACGGATACTATGATTTCAAGAAGACTGCAAACCCAATAATGACCGTGCTATTACTAATATGTGCAGGATTGATTGTGTACTTCTCAACAAAGGGATTAATACTTGGAACAGGATGGCCTTCATGGATTACAACAGCAGTATTAATACTTGGTGTATTGGGTTCAATATACCTTGGATACTCTAAAACACACGGAGTCAATATGGTCGGTGCAGTTTCACTATTCCTTGGGATAGTAGTTTCAATGGGTCTACCTTTGTTAGTTCCAGCAGCAGGAATGTGGACATGGTTCATAGGATTATTTATATCTTTGATACTCTACTACGTCCTCTACCCAGCATGGTATGCAAAGGACTTTAGTCCTGTACCAAAATAAAAAATTTAATTTTTAATTTTTCTTTAATTTTTAAGAAATCTTTTTAATATAATTGAATTAAGTTTTTATGTGATTTTATGATTGAATATTTGTTAGTTTTATTAGTTTTCATTATTTTTGCCATTTGGCATTTAGCCACTTCAAAAGAGTCTTTTAAGAAAATATTTACATCAAAATTTAGATTAAGTCTTTCCTCGTATACTTTGATAAGAATACCTGTTTCACTCTTATTATTGGGCCTTACTTTATACTTTGTATTTTTATATAGGAAAACAACACCTGAGCTTTTTACCCCCCTAAAAGGTCTAATCGGAATAGTTCCGCCTTTGATAGCTATGTGGTTATCTTCTTATGTAACACTTCAAATATCAAAAGCCGATAGACTACCCCAATATTTTGGGATACTCGACACTCCGAAGGTATTCTTCTATGACGGTGCGTATTCTATTTGTAGGCATCCTCTGTATTTTTCATGGCTATTGGCCGTGTGGGGATTCATTATTGCAAGCCCTTACCTTCTTTACCTTGAATTTGCAATCCTGATCACTCTTTTTGTCGTCTACATGTCGAAAGAAGAAGAAAAAGCCATGATTGCTTTGTTTGGAGAGCGATATGTAAATTACACGAAGAGGGTACCGTTTATACTTCCTTACGGGTTTCTTAATAAAACTACTAACGTGAAAAATTATCCAAAACCAATGACAAAATAGGGGGCATTGTCGCATGATTGAAGTTATAGTCTGGATTCTTTTGACATTGGCAATCGGATCTATTTCTGCACTTATTGCCAAAAGATATGGGGTGGAATATATTATCGGGATGTTTGCATGCTTTACTGTAGTTGCCAACATCATTGCATCCAAAATAGTAGTTTTTGGGCCCTTTACAGTCCCTGCGGCAGTCTTAGTCTATTCAACTACATTCTTGCTGACTGATTTTCTTTCAGAATTATACTCTGAGAAGGAAGCAATCAAGGCTGTCTTTGTCGGATTTTTATCAAACATAGTACTCGTTGTTTCAATCTGGGTTGCAGTTCAATGGCAGGCAGCTCCATTTTGGCAGGGTCAGGCCGCTTTTGAGTCCATATTTGGAATAGTTCCAAGAATTGTTTTTGGATCAATGATTGCATATATAGTATCCCAAAATCTTGATGTAAAAATTTTCATGTTTTTTAAAAATAAGTACCCAAAGCACCTCTGGCTTAGGAACAATGCAGGAACGATGATAAGCCAGTTTGTAGATACAATTATTTTCATCACAATTGCATTTTATGGAACTACCCCAATGGATATCCTCTTGTCATTAGTCATAGGACAGTATATAGTAAAATGGATTATAGCTGTACTTGATACACCTTTTTTATATATTGTAAAATTCATTTACAATAAATATTAATTTCATTTTGATAAACCATTTGATTTATATACTTTTAACTCCTAATAAAAATGGTAGTAATATGGAAGAAGAAATTGACAGGGATATTGATGGGGTTCCAAAGGCAAGACTCAGCAACAGAGATAGTATAATCTTAGCAATATTCTTAATAATTTTCATGATTGT
>JAAZCB010000648.1 GCA_012513545.1 Clostridiaceae bacterium | reverse complement strand
TATTTTAACCGAAGAATCTTATACTTCGGGTACAAGTTTCATTGATAATGAGTTGCCAGTTAAAGAAAATTACAATAAGAAAAGGAGGATTAAGAGGGGCTTATTTAAAAGTAACGATGGCATTCTTATCAATGCAGACCTGAACGGTGCATATCAAATTATTAAAAAGGTATTTCCAGAAGCATTTGTAGATGGAATAGAGGGTGTATGTTTACACCCGGCTAGAATAAATTTCTAATAAATGACTTAATTTAAAAGTCAATAAATGGTTCATTTTATCGCAAGTTTTAAAGATAAAATTATAAAAAGTGCTTGACAAACCGCATTATAGGTGGTATTATAGTATTAGAAAAACAAACTACGCAAAAATGCCATATTGCTTTAAAAGAGTTGTTTTATTGAAAATTAAAGACTAAAAATACAAAATAATAGTTGACAACGGATAGAATCCGGTGTAAAATAATATCAGGAAATAAAGTTATGGAGGAAATACATATGAATATCAAAGATGCATGTCGTTATCAGAACTTTTTAACCAGCACAATAACCACCTTACAATACTACGTTCAGAATCAAAACAACGTAATGAAAACAGAGGAAAAGCATCTTCGCAAGAATGTAAATACTGATGTAGAAGATGAGGTAAAGAATACCACACCTGAAAGAGAATACAATTGTGGTATTGAAAAGATCGTAACATTTATTAGCCAGCTTATTGATGAAAAACTTAATGTATCTACTGCCATTGAAAATGCAAAGAGAAGCTACTTGTTGAATTGGAAGGAAAACAATGTTAATTTAACTTTGGACACAGCTATTGAGTACAACAAAAACATTCATGAGTTTACAAAGAAGTTAAAGACATTAGTTGATCTCAAGGGCAGCGAAACAAAAACGTATGGTACAGATTATAAGTTCAATGCCGAAGGAAACCAGATGCCATACAAATACCCTGTTGAGGTTGTTAAGACAATTGATTATGACAGGAACACAGTTAAGGAACTATACAAAAAACTGTTGACTAAGACAGACAAAATTTCTACAGAGATTGATGAAGTCATGGGTAAAAACATTGTTGCATATGAACCTCAGTTTGACATTCATGATTCTGTGGAAGAACTATTAGCCAATTTACAGTAAGTTTTCTTACTGTTTTTGGAACAAACTATCAATAGAATTTAAGTGTGAGTTGGTTCGGTCTAACGGAATTATGCAGTTAGAGTTGTAGTTTACACTACTAAAACAAAAAGCAAGTATTAGGTAATACTTATCTATAAAATTAAGTATGTTCAATATTTGTTATTCAAGTAGTTAAACGATAAGCAACAATCATTGAGAAGTTAATTCAATAGTACTTTAATGTCTAAACATTGAGCGAGTTGTAAAGCAATATGTTTTTTAGACAAATAAAAACTCAAATTAAAAGTTTATTGAAAACTTTATGATGGTACACCACACATATAATTGTGTTAAAATAACTCCGTTAAATTCTATTGTAGTTTGTTTTATATGCAGGATTGGTGAAATTGGCAGACGCACAGGACTTAAAATCCTGCGATAGAAATATCATACCAGTTCAAGTCTGGTATCCTGCACCACCTGAGCGCAGGGGTTGAAAAACAGATCCATATCCACCATATTGTTGTGGCAACGATATGAAGCGGAATCCCTAACCGTGTGGAACAACCTTTATGGGTGGT
>JAAZCB010000647.1 GCA_012513545.1 Clostridiaceae bacterium | reverse complement strand
TATTTTTTCAATCCTTCCGCTGATTAATGAATCCGATAATTCATTGACAACGTTTTTTATAACAATACCGTCAAATGGCAAAATACACACCTCTTACTATTCTTCTTAAGTTAATGTATTATACCATATCGCAGCACAAGCTGCAATTTCATTATCCTATCAATTTTATTATTCTATTTCACGTAATTCATGTTGATTGTTGATCCCGGAGGACAGGGAACTTCAATGTAAACTTGCTTCCTTTCATTTCCGTCGATTCAACTTCGATTGTGCCTTCAAATTCCTTAACTATTCCATAGGTTATCGAAAGTCCGAGTCCAGTTCCATTTCCGACTTCTTTTGTTGTAAAAAAGGGTTCAAATATTTTATTTTGAATTGATTTCGGCATCCCAATTCCATTATCAAGTATTTCAATCGTTACATAATCCGTGCTGGAATACACTGTTATTACAATTTTCCTATTAAGTGATTCCAGCCACTCGGGAATATCTTTCTCATTTTTTAGTTTTCTGCCAGTTATCTCAAGCTCCTCTATTGCATCCCTTGCGTTTCCGATAAGATTGAGGAATACCTGCTCAAGCTTGTTGTGGTCGGCTAATATTGGAGGCAAGTTTTCTTCAATATTAAGTTCAAGAGTTATTTTTCTTTTAACAAGCTGTTCACCAATAAGCTTTAAAGAATCATACAGAGGATTCTTAACAAAGACTTGTTTTTTTGTGTCATCAGACTGCCTTGCAAAAGTTCTCAGGTGGCCTATAATTCTGTTTATTCGTTCTACCTGTTCAATTATTGCATCCAATTTCTCATTCAACAACTCATCACTTAACTTGTTTCGTGCTTTTGCAAGCATCAATCCCTGGGCAATCAAACTGATTCCTCCAAGCGGCTGGTTTATTTCATGAGCTATTCCGGCAGCCATTTCGCCAAGAGTTGCAAGCTTTCCTGACTGAATCAACTGTGCATCCTTTTCACGGAGCTGATCTGTTCTTACTTTAACCATTTTCTCAAGGTTATCAGCGTAATCCTTAATTTCTTCAACAAGTCTTTTTCTCATGATACCATCTGTTATTTCATTGGCGATAAGGCTTAATAGCTGGGTTTCCGACAGTAGAAAATCTTTTCGGGGTGTAGATACGATTATATGAAGTATGCCTATCAGGGAGGCGTCCGAAGTCAATGGGATATGAATAATTGAATTATCTCCGGTTGAAAGCTCCTTATCCTCAACGAAATTTGAGATTACATGGCTTGAAAGATTTTCAGAATTAATTGTAAACTGCGAATAAGTATCAAAGCAGCCCCTTGTATCATCACTGACCATGCTTTCATCTGAGTAATACCGGCAGGAATGTGAATTGCAATTACTGCAGAGCCCGGCATAAGAGTTTACGTGAAAGCAATTATTCTTATAATCAAGCATGCAGATAAATACAGTAGGTATGTCAAGGAACATTTTAACTTTGCTGCACAGGGAGGAACACATTTCATCAATAGTGCTATAAGAGTTTACAACATAGGTTATTTCAAGAAGGACGTCTCTTAATTTATCCTGGTACAGACTCTTTGATATGTCCCGTGAAATTATAAGAAGACCGGTTGTATTATTGTTTTTGTCCAGCCTTGGGGTTACCGTTAAGGAAACAGGAAGTTCAGAGGCGTCCTTCCTTAAGGCTTTAACCTTATAATCACTAAGCTTTGATTTTAGTGAATTGTCAACCAATATAAGGAATTCGTTGTCAAGGGAGCCTTCTTTATGAAGAGTTGAAGGCATCTGCTTGCCAAGCATTTCTTCAGGCAGATATCCATAAATCAATTCAGCGCCTTTGTTCCATAGGATAATTCTGTTGTCAATATCGGTTGCAATAATTGCATATTCGGTAGAGCTGATTACAATACTTCTGAGTAAATCAGAAGCCTGACTCGAACTAATATCACTATGTTTCATTTTGACCTCCTGATGAGTTAGGTAAAATTAATGACTATCAGGTTATAACGAAATTTATTAAATAATTTGTATACCCATAATTGTAATATCATCAGGAAAGTTGTCGCTTGAAAAGTCCTTTGCCTCCTGAATGATGTTTTCAATAGTGCTGCTT
>JAAZCB010000646.1 GCA_012513545.1 Clostridiaceae bacterium | reverse complement strand
TTACTAAGATAATCTCTGTAAATTATATAAATCTTCCCCAGGAACCCCGATCCAGCGCTTTAAAACGTTTGGGGTTTGGGATGGCGTGAGATTGTGCAGTAGTCGACAAAAACTCTCAAAATACTATAGGTGTAACTACTGTACAATGAAACTTTCTTGCCAAAATATCATAATAAATGTATAATAATGATATGGAGGCTGTTATGCCGATAATTAGACCGAGTATTGATTTGAGAAACAATTATTCAGAAATTTCGGAAATTTGCCATAAATATACAGAACCTGTATTCATAACTAAAAACGGCCAGGGTGATCTTGCTGTAATGAGTATTGAGACGTATGAATACTTAACAGGTAAAATGGAATTATACTCCTTAATTGATGAAGGGTTAACTGATCTTAAAGAAGGACGGGTCACAAAAAGTGAACTTGTGTTTAACCGGATTAATAATGCTTTAGGTTTATGATGTATACTGTTCAATTTACAGGTAAATCAGAGGAAGATTTATTTTCAATATTGAAGTATATTACAAACATTTTAAAATCCCCAACTGCAGCAAAAAATCTATTACATGATATTCAGAGTAAAGTAAAAATACTGGAAACATCACCATATTGTTGTCAATTAGTTAAAGATCAGTATCTTAGTCAAAAAAGTATTAGATTTTTAGTAGTAAAGAATTATATGGTATTTTATACTATACATGAGGATGAAAAAACTGCATCAGTAATAAGAGTATTGTATGGCCGACGAGACTGGAAAACTATACTAGAACAATAGATATACTATAAAATATACTAATAACTGAATCAAGCTAAGAATGCTATTTCGCTTTTTGTAAATTTCCCCAATTCCCGCAATCTGATAGAAATAACCACATAACGGCTGTAAATGATGTGTTTACTTCTTTCATCAAATATGATTGATAAATACTTAGAATTGGTTTACTATATAAAACATGATTGATATATATGCAGATTTAATTAGAAGACCTTTGTACCTCAAAAAAATTGAACCCTATATAGGCGCTCATCTTATAAAAGTTCTAACCGGTCAGAGAAGGGCTGGGAAAAGCTATATTTTAAAAGATATTGCAAATTATATTAAAGAACTGAAACCAAACGCCCGCTGTATCTATCTAAGTACCGAAACCGGAGACGGCAGAACAATAAAAACATCTGAAGAGCTGTATGACTATGTTCATTCTCATCTCATGGATACAGCCGATAATTTTGTCTTTATTGATGAGATTCAGGAGATTGAGAGTTTTGAATCTGCTGTAAAATCCCTATTTGCAGAAAACTGCTGTGACTTATACTGTACAGGAAGCAATGCTCATTTACTTTCCGGAGAGTTGTCCACTTTTTTAGCCGGAAGATACATCCAAATACAGATTCATCCTTTATCGTACAGGGAATTCCTTGAGTTCTATACAATGGAAAATAGTACAGAAGCATGTTTACTGTATCTCGAGCGCGGAGGGCTTCCTTTTCTTCATTCGCTGCCCCCGGAGCAGTCATTTGCTCTGGAGTACTTACGCAATGTTT
>JAAZCB010000645.1 GCA_012513545.1 Clostridiaceae bacterium | reverse complement strand
TTTCTTGAATCTTGCGTCTAATAGAGATCACCGCACTCTCTTTACATATTTTCATCACACGTTCCTTGTCTTTAAGTATAGATACTACGTCGTTCCAGAATTTTTCATCAGAACTGACGCCAGAAGTCAAAATATAAAATTCATCGTTATAGAAAAATTCGCCTTCTAGTCCTATTTTTAGTGACAGGGTGTATTTAGTTGCAAGAGCACGGTATGTTTAATACAAAATTTACATTTAGCGATCATTCAACTCACCTCAATCCATTTGATAATATATTAGTGTATCATATCCGGCTTCAGATAAGACCTTCTGCATAGCTTCCACAGCACGTGTACGACTATCGCCTTGGTCCACATCGTGGAGGATCAATAAAGAAGCATGGCCCTAACCAGTATGATTTGTAGCCATATAATCCAGTAGACACTATAGCATCAATTACTTTCTTTTCGCGTGCTCGCGGGAGATAGACTACAACAGTAGTTTGAGAATGGTGTAATTTTATATGGTAGTCAAGGATAATTTAAAATTATTTTGTGATGAATTCCGTCACAATAAACACAGTTAAAAAGGTAAGCAAACTTTTTTAACTAGAAAGTGGAGTGGTTGTAAGGATACACAAAAAGTTACAGTCGAATACCGATTGTCGCAATGGGCACAAGTGGTACAGGCACAGCAGGAGAACAAGCAAACACGACCTGGCAGATTTTGACGTTTAGCATACTTATTATTCATATGTCTTAAAGCCTTCACCTAAAACCTCCCTGATGTCTGTTAATATAATAAAGGCCTTTTTATCAACATCGCTCACTATTCTTTTTAATATTGGCAGTTGTCCCCTATGAACCACGCATAGAAGTACGTTTTTATCGTTACCTGTGTAGCATCCTGTTCCTTTTAATGAAGTAACTCCTCTGTCGAGGTCATTCAATATCCTTTTTGCTATTTCATCAGAATAGTCGGATATGATAAAGAGAGCTTTGGCAAAATTAACTCCCTCAAGTATGGTGTCAATAATCTTCGAGCTTATAAACAAGCTTACAATAGCGTATAAGGCAAGCTGAAAGCTTTCAAAAACAACTGCTGCAAACAGAATAACACCTGTATCAATAAGCAGCAGCGACTGCCCTATCGTAAGTGAGGGTATAAGGTGATGTACAATCCTTGCTGCAAGGTCAGTACCTCCTGTCGTAGCTCCAGACCTGAATACAAGTCCTAAGCCTGCTCCCATTATAAAGCCGCCGAATATGGAATAGAGTAAAATATCGGGGCCATAGGAATTTCCCTGTAGTTTCAAAACATAATTTTCTATAAAATGATTTGTGACCGGAAGAGACATATCAATTGCCAATGATAAGAAAATCGTTGAAAACAGAGTCCTCAATATGAACTTCTTTCCTATAAAGCGGATACCGAGCAAAAACAAAGGCACATTAAGAGCAAGCATGGTAAGACCCATCGAAAGCCTTTCATTGCTAAGATAATACAAAACTGTAGCTATACCACTCGCACCACCCGGTGCAATCTTGTAAGGTACAAGGAAAACATTTATTGATATTGCCGTCAAAAATGAACCAAGTACAATCATTAAATAATCCTTGATACTTTTAACTTTATCATTGGAACTCATATTTTACCTCAAAAAAACCAAAATAATAGATATATTTAGATTTATTTTTCCCATTTAATATAGTGTTCATCCGAAATGATGCAATTTACTGTCAATCTGGCATAAGAAAGCATTACTCACTGTAATTGCAGCCACTTAAGCTATATGCTATAATGTGATAGTCATGGAAAGGGGATTTAATATGAAAGTTCTTCATATAATCGGCGGAGGCGACATAGGCGGAGCAAAAAGTCATGTACTTTCACTCATAAAAGAGTTGGGAAAGCATATTGACGCTAAGCTCATCAGTTTAAGAACAGGTGCCTTTGCAGATGATGCAGGAAAGATGGGTATAAATGTTGAAATAGTCAGGACAGGTACCATCTTCACTGACATAAGAATGGTCCTGGAAATAATTGAAAAAGAAGGCTATGAGCTTATCCACTCACATGGAGCCAAGGCGAATATGATTGCAGTATACATAAAAAAGGCAACCGGTCTTCCTATAGTTACTACTGTACACAGCGATTACAGACTTGATTATCTGCAGAACCTATTTAAAATGTTTTCTTTTGGCCTTGTTAATACATTGGCTTTAAGATTTATAGATTATTACATCGGCGTATCCAGGAATTTCAAAGAAATGCTGATAAAGAGAAGGTTCAGTCCGTCAAACATTTTCACCGTGTATAATGGTATAGATTTTAATAATAAAAAGCTTA
The DNA here is from genome assembly GCA_012513545.1 of Clostridiaceae bacterium. The sequence continues at coordinate 11,500 of JAAZCB010000645.1, read as the reverse complement.
CTCTTACCAAAAAGGAGTTTTTATCAAAGTACAACCTAGACTTTAATGACAGCGACATCATAGTTGGAATTCTTGCACGTCTTGATCCTGTTAAAGGTCTTGGTACCTTCCTTCAGGCTGCAAAAATTGTTGCAGAAAAAAACCCTTATGTTAAATTTCTGATAGCAGGGGACGGGAGCGAGAGAAAGTCCTTAGAGCGAAAAGCGGCATCCCTTGGGCTTAACGGCAAGGTTTTCTTCCTCGGCTTTATAAATGAGCCTTTAGAATTTGTAAACAGCATAGACATAAACGTATTGACCTCCTTAAGCGAAAGCTTCCCATACGCCATTCTTGAAGGTACACTCTTCAAAAAGGCTACCGTCAGCAGTAATGTAGGTGGAATATCCGATCTTATAGAAAACGGTGTTAACGGCTTTCTGTTCAAGCCCGGAGATTACAGAGCCTTTGCCGGGCATTTGCTCGCGTTGGCAGGAGATAAACAGCTCCGGGAAGACATGGGTCTTAAAATATATGAAAAGGCCAGCCGCCAGTTTTCTCTTGAAAGCATGTGCAGGACACAGCTCGGAATATATGAAACTATTCTAATCAGGGAACATAAGATTTCAAACTCAAAGAACCGCTTTGACGCAATTATCTCAGGATATTACGGCTTCAACAACATAGGTGACGACGCCATGCTCAAAGCAATCATCGATAACCTTCGCATGCATGACAAGGATATAAGAATAACGGTTTTATCCAGAAGTCCTCTTGAAACAAGGCATGTTTATGATGTTGACTCAATCAACAGATTCAATGTTTTTCACATTATGAGAGTAATGAAAAAAACCAGGCTTTTTATTAATGGCGGGGGAAGCCTTATTCAGGACAATACCAGCACACGATCACTCATATACTATCTCTTAATGATATGGATGGCTAAAAAGCTGGGTATGAAGGTTATGATTTATGCCAACGGTATAGGTCCTTTAAAAAGAGAAGCGAACCGCAGACTTACAACCAGCATAGTGAACAAGGTTGACATAATTACGCTAAGGGAAGAACTTTCCCTTGTTGAACTCAAAAACCTGAAAATAAACAAACCCAAAGTTATTGTAACAGCTGACCCTGCACTTACAATCGAACCCTGTAACGAAGAACACATTAACAGATTGTTATTGTCAGAAGGAATTGACACTAACGATAATTTTATAGGGTTCTCCGTAAGAAAATGGTCAGGTCATGAAAAATATGTTGAAACTATCGCTCAAATTGCAGACTACATAATAGATAAATACAACATCAAGCCTTTGTTTATTCCAATGCATTATCCGGGAGATCTCGCAATAGCCGAAAATGTACTCTCAAAAATGAAAGGCAAGGGTTATGTAATAAAAAATAAGCCCAGGGTATCAGAAATGCTTGGAATAATTGGAAAAACGCAGGTTCTAATAGGAATGAGACTTCATGCATTGATTTTTGCTGCAAGTCTCGGCATTCCAATAGTAGGCATAGTTTATGAACCTAAGGTTGAAGGCTTTTTGCAATACGTCAACCAGATATCCGCCGGTCATATAAGTGATCTGGATTTTGAAAAATTCAAAATATTAATGGATGAAATCTGGACACAAAGGCAAAAAATCAGGGAGGACCTTGAAGCTGTCACTATCGAACTAAAGAAAAAAGCTCAAAAAAATGCCTCCCTTGCTATTGAGCTTATGGAAAATAGAAATTAAAGGAGCAGGAAATATGCGTAATACTGTAGACATACTTGGAATACCCGTTGATAATGTTTCAATGCCCGAGGCATTGAAGTTCCTGGAAGTATTCCTTTCTTCAGATAAACTCAATACCGTTTATACCCCAAATGCAGAAATTATGATGGAGGCTCAGAGAGACCCTCAACTAAAAGAAATACTGCGTCAGGCTGATTTGCTTGTCCCGGACGGGGCAGGAGTAGTACTTGCATCAAAAATACTTAATACGCCTTTAAAAGAGAGGGTTGCCGGGTTTGATCTTACGGGAAACCTTTTCAATTCGGTATCAGACAAGGGAGTAAAATTCTTTTTCTTTGGAGGTAAGCCGGGTATCGCAGAAGAAGCTATAGAAAATCTTCATAAAAGAAACATAAACATTGAAATATCCGGAGTAAGAAACGGATACTTTAAAAGTGAAGAGGAAGAAGAAATACTCAATATGATAAATTCCTCGGGAACGGATATCCTTCTTGTGGCCCTTGGGGCACCAAGGCAGGAAAAATGGATTCATAAAAACAAAAACCAGCTTAATGTAAAGGTTTGTATCGGAGTAGGCGGAACTTTTGATGTTCTTGCCGGAAAAGCGGAACGTGCACCTGATTTTTTCATAAAGCACAATCTCGAATGGTTATTCCGGCTTTATAAGGAACCCTGGCGCTTTGTAAGGATGCTCGACCTTCCAAGATTTATACTTCTTGTGATAGCCAAAAAGTACAGGCTAATTAAAAGTTAAACCAGCTGCAGACGGCTGGTTTTATGTTATCTTTCTGCTGTTCTCAACAGGAAGGGATACTGTAAACACACTTCCTTTGGACACTTCACTAACTACGCTGATGGTTCCCTTGTGTTCATCTACTATGCATTTGGCAATAGCCAGGCCCAACCCTGAGCCTCCAAAACTCCTTGAACGCGATTTATCAATTCTGTAGAACCTGTCAAAAATCTTCCGGATATGCTCTTTAGGAATACCTTCACCTGTATCTCTTACGGCCAATTGGAAAGTGCTCGCACCTGCTTCGAGTTTCAGTTCGATATTTCCTCCGCTATCGGTATATTTAATTGCATTGTCCAATAATATTGTTATAAGCTGCTTAATCCGGAATTCGTTACCGTAGAGAATATTTTTATCTTTTGCATCCAAAAACAATTTTAGGCCTTTCTTTTGAGCAAGAGGCATAAAAGCATTGTAAACTTTATTCAACAAGGCGCTTAGATCAAAATGCTCCTTGGGCATTTCACCTTCAGCATCTGCTCTGGCAAGAAACAGTAAATCATCCACAAGTTTTCTCATGCGTTCCAATTCGCTTTGGATATTTCCAAGCCACTTGCTCTGGCTGCCAACTGTTTCATTTTCATTTTCCAGCACTATTTCCAGATTGGAAGTTACCACTGCAAGGGGTGTCCTGAGCTCATGCGATGCATCTGCAATAAAAACAGCCTGCTTCTCCCAGGAGGTTTTTATTGGACGTACAGCTTTATTGGCAAGGAAAAGACTTATTACAAAAACCAGTCCGATAGATAATAAGCCAATGAAAGTACTGGTAATAATAAGCGGTTTGAACATATCCTCTTCTATACTGTATTCCAGAAATACGATTATAAATCCATACTCTTTGGAAACCTTTAAATATTTAAATTTGTACTTGTCATGTACAACATTCCCGGCATTTACACTCCTTTCCAGTACTTTCTCTTTAATTGACTCCATATCTTCCTTTGAAATGCTGATATTGGATGAATCACCTATAATTTCTCCCGATGCATCAACCCTGGTAAAAAAGTATCTGACCAGTCCATTATTAAAACTGGGATTTAAGAATTCATCATTTGCAACGGTATGAAGTATCATATCCGCCTGTATTTTAAGAAAACCCTTCATTGAAAAGTACATTCCTGAAAAAATCATTAGTAGTACAATTGTCAAAGTAACAACATTAGTCATTATAAATTTGATTTTCAGCTTGCGGAACATATTATGTTACCTCCTTCAGGCAATAACCCCTTGCCCGGATGGTTTCAATCATGATTCCACAGTCTGACTTTGAAAGCTTCTTTCTAAGATATGAAAGATATACTTCAATATTATTAAGCTCTACATCCGATTGAAATCCCCAAATTTTCTCCATTAGCTGTTCTTTTGAAACCACAAGGTTTTTATTCTTAACAAGTATCTCCAAAATTTGTGATTCTTTTGACGTCAGTTTTATAGTCTGATCGTTTATTTTTATTTCTCCTTTTAAAGAATTAAAACCAATGTTTCCAATATTTATCTCTTCATTTACAATTATTTCAGTCTGCCTTCTTCCTAAAGCCCGTACTCTCGCCAGCAATTCATCTTTCGAAAAAGGCTTTGTCATATAATCATCTGCTCCGCTGTCAAGACCCTCAATCCTGTTCTTTACCGAGTCCTTAGCAGTTAAAATGAGAACAGGCGTTGCAATTCCCTGTCTTCTTAGTTCCATCAGAACCTCTAGTCCATCCTTCCCGGGTAACATCCTGTCAAGGATAATAACGTTGTAAATCCTTGTTTCCGCCATTTGAAGGCCTTCTATCCCATCATTAACCGCATCAACTATGTAATTGTTTTTTTTTAAGGTATATACCAGAGCTTCCGAGAGATGTACTTCATCTTCTACGAGCAAAATTCTCATCTTTTCACCACCTGTACTATTTCACCAACACTACCCATACTTTTATTATACAGTACTCTTATAGAATTAGCTTATAAATTTTTTATACATTTTACATCTTTTCGGTAAAAATTTTTTTATACTCTATTTTTTAAGAAAAGATTAAGGTTCTTTTTTTAAAATAGAAATGTACTCAAAATTTGGCAGAAATATTTTTGTGCATTTTTTTAGGCAGCTATGGCTAAGGCATATATTATAAATAATCTATATTAGGAGGAGATAAGATGTACAAACTAAGAAAACTGGCAGCAAAAGTATTATCGACTGTGCTGGTAAGCACTATGGTTATGGGTTTGATGATTACAGAGTCCCCGGCAGCTTCAAAAACATTGAAGATTATGCCTGTTGGAGACTCCTGTACCGAAGGTATGGGGGGAGGCAATATGGGATCTTACCGTACCGATTTATACAAGCTTTTAACCGATGCAGGCCTCTCAATTGACTTTGTCGGTTCATCATACGGAGGTCCGAACAGTTTACCCGACAAGAATAATGAAGGCCATTCCGGCTGGACCATTCCACAGATAGCCGGTGGTATTGATAATTGGCTTAATACTCAGAATCCTGATGTTGTATTCCTTTGGATCGGAGGAAACGATACAATTTTGAATAACAATATTAACAGAACCGGTCTTAGTAACCTGATAGACCAGATTTTCAGGAATAAACCGAATGTTACATTATTCGTTGCTGATTATTACCCATGGCCTGAAAAAATCAAGGAGTATAATGCAGTAATCCCCGGAGTAGTTCAGGAAAAGATTAGTGAAGGCAAGAATATTCACTTTGTAAAGCTCAGCGAAATCGATTTTAACAGAAATTCCGATATTTCCAATGACAATTTGCACTTAAGCGAGTCCGGCTATTCTAAAATTGCAAAACTATGGTACAAGTATACAATCGATGTATTAAAAGATCTCGCAGGAGATACGCCATCACCTACAATTTCACCTACAATATCACCTTCAAATCCTCCTCAGGGTAAAAAAGGCGATGTTAACTCGGACGGCTTGGTTAATTCAACCGATTATTCACTTTTAAGAAGGCGTCTGTTAAATTTTGTCGATGACAGCTCAATTAATGCAGCTAATGCAGATATGAATGAAGACGGAAAATTAAACTCAACAGACTATTCAATTCTGAAAAGAGTACTTCTTGGAATAATGTAGTTATAAAACAAACAGCGAAACATAACCACTACTGTTTAATATATAGTAGTTAATTGAATAGGAAATTTATAGCATATTAGATTATTGTTCCATATTTCCCGGACTAGTTTTAGCAGTCCTAGTATTGTTTATATTTTACATACTCTCCTCCAGTAAGAAGATTTGTACGTATTACATACTTTTAGAATATATATAATTGGGAAATATATTTTGAGTGCCGGAAGTTCTCCCTTTTCCTTCCGGTACTCTTGTTTTTTTTATAAAAGAGAAATACAATTTATTTATAGAAAAGATACCATTAATACTATATTTTTTAAGGAGGCACTAAAATGCTTAAGTTAAAAGGAAAAACACTAAAGGTTATAATTTCCATAATTTTGATAGGTTCATTATCTCCCTGTTTAATAACTGAGTCCCGTGTACCTTCTTTTGCAGCAACAACAATAAAAATAATGCCTGTTGGAGATTCCTGCACCGAAGGTATGGGGGATCCTGATATGGGATCATACCGTACCGAATTATACAATCTTTACAAAAATGCCGGTCTCAGTTTTGATTTTGTCGGCTCAAATCAAAAGGGACCTAACTCCTTGCCGGATAAAGACAATGAAGGCCACTCAGGTTGGACCATTCCGCTGGTAGCAACTAATATCAATGGCTGGCTTAATACTTATAACCCTGATGTAGTACTTCTATGGATCGGAGGAAACGATCTTCTGCAGACTGGTCAGACAAATCCTAACGGACTATCGAACCTTATTGATCAGATTTTTAGTATCAAACCCAATATTGTAGTGTTTGTATCCGACTACTATCCTGTTCCCGACAGTGTTACGAAATATAACTCTGAAATTCCGGGAGTAGTCCAGAAAAAGGTCAATGAAGGAAAAAAAGTTTACTTTAACAAAATGAGCAGCATGAATTTCATTAGAAGTCAAGATTTATCTTCAGATGGTCTGCATCTCAACACAACCGGATATGTTAAGGCTGCCAAAATATGGTATGATACAACAATCTCCATATTGAAATCCATGTCAGAAGGCACTCCATCTGCATCGCCTTCACCTACGCCTACAACTACACCAACAAATCCACCTTCTCATCAGCCAACTACCAAATTAGGCGATGTTAATTCGGACGGACTGGTTAATTCAACTGATTACTCACTCTTAAGAAGGTATATATTGGGGATTGTGAGTGAGAATTCTATAAATATGATGAATTCTGATTTAAATACCGACGGCCATGTTAATTCAACTGACTATTCAACTTTAAAAAGGGTTTTGCTTGGGATTATTTCAGTATCCCCATTACCATCTTTTTCACCTGAACCATCACCTTCATCAGGTAGTAAAAAATTCCTTATCCCTCATAGCAGTTGGACCTGCAACATGCCTTCAGGAATCCCTACGCCGGAAGACGGAGTGCTAGTTTTTGAGGCAAACATGAATATTGAAAAAAGCTACGATCTTGGGAAAACACAATATGGGAACAGAAAAGTCCACGTTATAAGCGGCGGTACAGTATCAGGTTCAAGACTAAATGCTTCTGTAATGTCTGGCGGTCTTGATTTTCAATTGAATCTTTCAAATGGTGCAATGGAAATTGAGCAGATATTTGTGTTTAGGACAGGAGATGGAAACTATATCTATCTAAGAAGTGCCGGGACAGCCGCAAACGAAAGTGACATCAGAATAGTGCCTGATATAGAAGCTCCGAATTCCGGTTCATACAGCTGGCTTAATTCCGGGAAATATGTAGCCAGACGTTCAATAGATCTGACAGCTAAAACTATGAAGCTAAGTGTATATGACATTTCTGCTGTGTCTGGTAATCCTGATTCATCAAACTCAGTTGCAGTTACCAAACCCCAGGGTGTCCAGAACCAGTCCTGGGATTACAGGATTGCATCCTCCGAAAGAAGGGGCAGTGAATTCATAAATGAGTCGGTCAGTTTAGGTGCAAGCCAATCAGTCGGCTCAACAAAAAACGGCCGCAACCGTAATATCATACCAATAACCGGTGGTACTGTAACAGGAACACTGAATGCAAAAATAATTGCTGCCGGTGCCGACTACCAGAACGTATCCAATCCTATGACGATTGATGCCAGATATCTTTGGGAAACCAATGATGGGGAAATAATTATAGTCCGTAACGGTGGTCAATTCGGGTCTCTGGTACCAACTTTCGAGGTCAATGAAAACAGTAAATATTCTTATCTTAACAAAAACCTTTATCTTAGCTCTGATCCGGGCATGAGTGGCGGAGGCGTTAATATTAGCTTTTATAACAGCACAAAATAATCAAAAATATTTCACTTCGTTCGAAAGAGGTTAAATTAAAAAGCTTCGGGACATCGAGTCCCTCTCTTTTTCCCTCTTTCACTTCGTTCGAAAGAGGTTAAACAAAAAGGACTGAATTCCAGATTTTTAAGGATTCAGTCCTTTCTTGCAATTCAGTCCGTCATTATTGAATTCATGAGTTTAGTGCCTTTTCATACGCCCACTCAAGCCATTCACACAATATAACCAGATCAGCTTTTTCAACGGTTGCCCCGCACCAGATTCTAATACCGGCAGGTGCGTCCTTGTAGGATGCTATATCATAAGCAACCTTCTCCTCTGCCAATGCCTGCACCATAATTTTTAATTTATCAGAAGGTAAATCAACACTGAAACAAACACTGGTATTGGAACGTGATGCCTTATCCTTTGCCAGGAAGTGTATCCAGCTATTCTTTTCCACGAATTCTTCAAATACATCAAGGTTTTCCTGGCTCTTTGCTATCATTTTCTCAAGTCCACCTATTGATTGTGCCCATTTTAATGCCATAAGATAATCCTCATTACATATCATAGATGGAGTATTTATTGTCGATCCCTCAAAAATCGATTCATCAAGCTTCCCTTTTTTCTTCATTCTGAAGATTTTAGGAAGGGGCCATGCCGGAGTATAGCTTTCTATTCTTTCAACCGCTCTCGGAGAAAGTATCAGCATGCCGTGTGCAGCTTCACCCCCGAGAACCTTCTGCCATGAAAATGTCAATGCATCAATTTTATCCCAGGGAATATCCATTGCAAATACTGCTGATGTGGCATCACAAAGGGTAAGCCCCTTTCTGTCCGAAGGAATCCAATCACCATTCGGCACTTTGACGCCGCTTGTTGTCCCGTTCCAGGTAAATACAACATCATTATCAAAATTCACCTGTGAAAGATCGGGCAAAAAGCCGTATTCTGCAGATAAAGTACGAGTTTGCTGGAGTTTCAATTCTTGTTTTATGTCGTATCCCCAGCCTTCGCCAAAAGACTCGAAACTAATAATATCAACGCCCCTTGCTCCCAGTACATTCCACATTAGCATTTCAAAAGCACCTGTATCCGAAGCAGGTACTATACCTACTCTGTAATTCTCAGGTATCTTCAGTATTTCCTTGGTTTTTGCAATTGATCAGCCAGCTTGCTTTTTCCAAGGCTGCTTCTGTGTGACCTTCCTAACGGAGCATCTTTTAGTACATCAATACTATAGCCCGGAAATTTTGCACATGGTCCTGATGAAAAACATGGATTTAAAGGTTTCTTAGTCGGTTTCATTTTTCTTCACTCCTAATCTTGTTATTTTTTACAATTAAAAAAATACAAAAAACCCCTCGAGCTTTAAAATAAAGGACGAGAGGTTATACCCGCGGTGCCACCTAAATTAATTGGAAAAATTCCAATCCACTTTTTGCATTATAACCGATGCAGCGGTTTGATTCATCACCAACGTCTCAAGGGTGGAATATATAACAGACTCTTCTTATAAATCTGTTATTTCCCTTTCATCAACTTAAATATTAATTTTAATTAGCAGTTTTATATAATTGTAATACACAGCAAATCATATTTCAATAGTAAATTTGTTTTATTATTAAAAACCTTTTTACTATTCTTAACAGAGTTATTTTATAGAATAAGGCCCCTTTACAAGAACCCATGCAATTTTACTTGTAGCTTTTATGCCTCTTCCGTCATCCCTTGATATCATCAATAAATGGTTCAGGGGTACATCCTTTCCGGTATTTATATCTGCTCCGGTCCCTGAGGTAATATCTGACAGGCCTCCGCCTTCACCTCCAATTGCCGTTGCCTTTCCGCTTCTAAGAATAATCTCGGTGCTTTCACCGCAATTCAATACCTGGTTCTGTTTAAGCTCGACTGCAATAAACTTGCCATACTTTTCCGCCTCGCTTATTCTAATTGCCGTATCATCTATTACTTTTTTATACTCATCGTTCTTTTTGGTCATCTCCTCAATAAGAAGTTTATACTCGTCATCTTTGAGAGTCAGCTTCTTAACTTCAGAAACCAAGGTCTCATTTGATGCCTTGAGCGCTGCTAAATCCTCATCGGTCGTATTCTTCTTATCGGTTAAGCTTGTAATAGTTTCATTAATGCTGCTGGTGAACTCTTCTATTTTATTGCCCAATGCATCAAGGTTCTTGTCAACATAACTTTTTGAAACTATAATCAAATCATCCTCTTCCGTTCCCGGCTCGTCCTGAGCCTGTACCACCTGCGCAATATGTACTGTAAATACACCTACAACCACTGCCATAAAGATTAACCCTGTTTTGCGTGCCCACTTATAAACTTTCATCATTTGTACCCCCTCACACTTTTCTCCGGGCTTGGCCGTTACGCTCCTCTGCACTTTCTGCACATTCATCCCGGCTACATATCTACAAGTCCAAAGCTAACGGATAAAGCCTCGTTTACTCTTTCCATCAATTCATCATCAAGGTGACCGATTTTTTCCCTCAGTCTCTTCTTGTCAATAGTCCTAATCTGCTCCAACAGTATGACGGAATCTTTAGGAAGACCGTAATCCTTTGCACTAAGTTCTATATGTGTAGGCAACTTCGCCTTATTGATCTGTGAAGTTATTGCTGAAGCTATTACTGTAGGGCTATATTTATTGCCTACGTCATTCTGAACAATTAATACAGGTCTTACTCCACCCTGCTCGGAACCTATTACAGGACTTAAATCGGCATAAAATATGTCTCCGCGTTTTATTACCACTATTTTTCCAACTCCCTAAGGCCTTCCTCATATTTTTGCTGTTGATCGTTATCTGCTTCAAAGCATATTTCTGCAAGCTTCACATTTATCTCCGCCATTTGCTGGTAGCCTTTCTTCATCCTATCCCTCATCTCAATTCTTCTTTTTTCCCGGATATAAAGCTTCATTGCTTCCCTGACAAACTCACTCCTGTTTATATTTTCCATAGCAACTATTGAATCAACCTCTTTTAGCAAATTGTCTGGAAGACTTATTAATATTTTCTTTAACTGTGCCAAAATAAAACCCCCACTTCTTTTATTTGGGTTAATAAATAAAGAAAAATTCAAATGATGTATTGCCAGTATAGTGTTTCTCAAATTCCTGTTCAGATAAAAATCCTCCAAACCCGTTAAAACATCAACATTCTCGGATTTTCATCATGTATAGGTAATTTAAGAATACGCTATTAAATAGCATAAAATGCGGCAAAAAAAATTAAATAAACTAATTTAAGATAGTTTCTCTGTACTGCCAGCCCTTGAGACCCGGATACATATTTATATATATAATTATATTATCCAACATATGCACGGGTCAAATTAAAATTTAGTTACTTATTTGTTTCTTGCCTATGTAAATTCTACCAACCTAGGCTGTCTAAATCACGAAAATGATTTATATCGAATAATCCCTCAAGCAACATCCTTTCATCAGCCTGATTTTATTTTTTTATATTATTCTTCAACTTATTCATATTTCTTTCTGAATTTGAATAATATCTCTATATTTTTTACAACAAATCGCAAACTATTCATAATTATCATTAAATTCAATATTTTTTTAAAAGAGTGAGGTTA
>JAAZCB010000644.1 GCA_012513545.1 Clostridiaceae bacterium | reverse complement strand
CATCCCGCATAGTTAAGGCAATTCCTCCCAGCAAAAAATATAAGAAAGGATGATAGCAACTTTACATCCCGCATAGTTAAGGCAATTCTTCGCCTGCGACCTCACCTTCCGATTGTATAACAGCCTTTACATCCCGCATAGTTAAGGCAATTCCTGGCTATGGCAATTGTTGTTGAGCTTGTTATTGTCTTTACATCCCGCATAGTTAAGGCAATTCCCCCGTCTATCATGGCAAGTCTTGCATTAGCGTCCTCTTTACATCCCGCATAGTTAAGGCAATTCCTGAGGATATCAATCTCTTTTTGTATCGCTGCTCTTTCTTTACATCCCGCATAGTTAAGGCAATTCTGTTATTTTTGGCGAACACCAAAGCAAGGTTACTGCTTTACATCCCGCATAGTTAAGGCAATTCATAAGACGGTTAATCCGCAACGGTTATTTAAAATTAACTTTACATCCCGCATAGTTAAGGCAATTCTGCATATTCTGTTTTATATTTGGTTGGTCTTCCTGCCTTTACATCCCGCATAGTTAAGGCAATTCGCTGCTGTAGGGTCTGGTGCATAATGCTTTATAGTCTTTACATCCCGCATAGTTAAGGCAATTCGGCATTATCAAACATGTTTACAGTCGTAAATGATGCCTTTACATCCCGCATAGTTAAGGCAATTCTGACAATAGACGAAATAGACAAAAAGATTGCTGAATCTTTACATCCCGCATAGTTAAGGCAATTCAAGTTTATAGTTAATAATAATCCGGTATATTTGAATCTTTACATCCCGCATAGTTAAGGCAATTCTGTTTTATTTGGCCAAAAATTGAAACAGTATCCTCACTTTACATCCCGCATAGTTAAGGCAATTCTTAGTGCTTTTCATATTTACTATTTTTGTATGTTCCTTTACATCCCGCATAGTTAAGGCAATTCCGTGAAACATTATCAAAGAAAGAGGAGCTTGTAAGACTTTACATCCCGCATAGTTAAGGCAATTCTTCTCTTTCTTCCTGCTTCTTTTGCTCCCAGCATTCCTTTACATCCCGCATAGTTAAGGCAATTCTTTTGTTCGATTGTGCTTTTGTTATGTTTTATCATCTTTACATCCCGCATAGTTAAGGCAATTCGGTACTATCCCTGCCAGATGGAACATTATTGGCAGCTTTACATCCCGCATAGTTAAGGCAATTCCCATATTCTCAAAACTTTAAAAGGCTTTATTTAAGCCTTATTCAGTGTTTTCCCAATCCCTTAAATGCAATTAATTTGCAGTAAACCACAAATAGTGTTTGTAATAAAGTTCCATAATCCCTTCTAACACTTACTTTAAATATATTACAAGACTTCTGTATAAAAACAACTTTGCTGCAAATTCATAAAATCAATTCATCTAAAGCCTTTTCTTTTCCAATTTTGTTCTTTACAATATTCTTTGGATTCTCTATCGTATAGATATACACCGAATCTTCATTCTTGTCAATTATTTTGCCAATCTGACCAATACATTTTTGAAGTTTACCTTCTGTGATCTCACCCTCAAATACAGAATTCTGTGTCCAAACCAAATACTTTTTAAGCAATTTTCTTACTTTATTTACTTTTTTAACTTCAACATCATAGGTTAGTACAACAAACATATTTACCACCACGCTTTCAGAGGTTTATATATTTCGTCATCAATTAGGTACTTAATAAGTTTATAGCATTCAAGCCGTATAAAGCTCTTATAAGAAACATTTCTATTAAGCTTCCTATGTCTTATAGTAACTGCAAGCTTATTCTCATATTCGGTAATATATTTTCGTCTACCAGAATCATTTAACATGCAGATTCCATCCTTTATGCTGAAATCCTCATTATTAATAATCCGGTTATTAACAAGATTAAATATTACCGGATCAACAATCAAAGGTTTAAATATCTCCGCTATATCCAAACTTAGTGAAAACCTTTTAGTTGACGGTTCATGTAAATAACTTATACATGGATCAAGTTGAGTATGATAAATCTGTCCAAGAACAGTTGTATACATAAGACTATTTCCAAAGGATATTAATGTGTTAATAGGATCACTAGGCGGACGCCTCTCCCTTTTCTCCATATGAAATCCATCTCTTAGAAAAAGATTAAAGCTTTTATAATAGGTATTCCTAATCCTCCCTTCCATACCCATCAATTCATCAATTTCTTTAGCATTGTCTACGACTTCTTTTTCAAGATTTTCAAATATATCTTCCGAAACCTCTTTATAATTCTTGAGATTTCTCCTAATATGATATTTTGCACTTTCAATAAAGCATTTGGCCAAATAGAGTCTCAATTCTTTGTCTAGATAATGTTGAGACTGCTTTACTGTCAAAAATCCTGATACATTTCTCTTCCTAGGATAAAAAGAACCAGTATAAAAACCATAATAGTTATAAAAATGCAACATTAATGAATATTCTGAAATGTAGCTTATAAACTTTGTATTTAGGTCAACTTCACCAAATATATGGAGGCAATCAATTTGTTCAATTGGGAGTGCTCTCTTTGAATCGGCAATATCTTCAAAGTATATAGTATTGTCTTTTCTCTTTAGCCTACCATTATTTAAAATATAGTAATCCCTACCCATCAACATCTACCTCCTTTGCATAACAAAACTCATAATAAGAACATTTTTTACATATAGCATTTTTCTCTAACGAAGGAGGTTTTTCCATACTGCATATCTTTTTAATTTCTACAAGTGCTTTTTCAATTTCTATTTCATCCTTATCACTTAATTCAACAAATTCCTGCTTCTTTTCTTTAACATAGTTTATAATACCCTTCTTTTCAATACCTCTTTTTCTTAAGTAATAAAGGTAATATAACAGCTGCATTTTATCTGAATTTGACATTCTGCTAGTTAGCTTTATCTCTCGAACAAAGTCACCATCTACAATATCTAACTTAAGTATATCATCTATCAAAACTTCTCTTGATTTTTGTCTTGAGTAGGCTGTTTCGTGGAGCACTTTTCCACTTAATACCCTGTCACTCAAGTGCTCCATAGTTATGCCCTTGGAAAAAAGCCATAGCTTTCTTTTACATATGTAATAGTAATTTACTTTTACACCCTGGGTTTTATAGTCTTCAAAATCAAAGCTCATAAGCATCACCTTTAAAAAATCTGCATTTCCTCATTAAATGCTTTATTTTCAGGTTTCCTTATTCCTAAATCACAATCATAAAGAAGTTTCATGATTTTTATTTCTGTACGTTTATCAATATTTAATACATCTACATACCCATAGTCTTTCGTGACAGCTCTAACCATATATTCTGGAATGTCTGCCACAAAACCAAATAGCTTATCTCTTGCAATAATTCTTTCTTTTGGCGATAGTACCTTATCCTTTATTATTTCTACCAGGTTATCGATTTCAACCTTGTTCTGAGAATAAACACTATCAGGAATAATACTTTCATTAAAAATATTTCGAAGTTTCTTTTCATTCTTTTTTAGTGAATAATCCTCTATGTGATTAAGCTGTTTCAGTACATCCTTAATTCTTATATAGTAATCAAGATCCTTAACTTTTTCATAGCAATACACGCTCTCTACAATTTTCATTTTAGTTTCTTCATCAAGTATATTCCCACTGTATTTTAATATTTCATTTTTTGATAATTCAAAGATGTCTCTGTCTATTGATGCATATTCTCCTTTACCGACGCCAGACGCAAGCTTATCTCCACCTGTATAAACATAAACGTTTGTAAGATTGTCTTTAAGCTCCCTATGCCTAAAGACTCTTCCCATTCTCTGAAACAATCCAGATACATCCGACAGTTCTGTAAATAACAGATCAAAATCTATATCCAAGCTAGCTTCAACTACCTGCGTTGTTATCCAAATACCTGACTGTTTACAGTTCTTATCTCCAAATTCCAATATCTTATCTTCTTTTGCCTTTCTGTCCTTTCTGATAAAACGACTATGAAAAAGCCAAACATTTTCAACGTCCAAATCAATTAACTTCGAATATATTTCCTGAGCCTTTTTAACTGTATTAACAATTACAAGAACTTTTTTATTATTGATTTGCATAAAATCATTGATATCTATATCCTTGTTAATCACCTCTATTTTATGCCTTTCTACATTTTTTAAAAACTTACACGGATTATTGAACTCAATATTTAATTCCTTCAATAAATCTATAATAATTCTTGGTAAAGTTGCTGTTAAAATAGTAAACTTTCCACCCATATCTGTAATGTACTTTAATCCTTGAAGCAAATACGCCGTCAGATCAGGAGAATACATTTGTATTTCATCAATTACAATCTTCGAATAAGAAAGGCTCGCTAACTTATACTCATATCCATCATATTTAAATACAAAATCAATTAGTTGATCAAGTGTACAAACTGTGATATGCATTGACATTTGCTTAGTTATTCCAATGTAATTTTCATCATAATCGTCATACCTTTTGATATACTCAGATTTAGTATCGGAATGCAGAATACCAGTCTTGTTTTTATCATATCCTATTTTTTTAACTATCCTATCATAAATTGCATTTATCGCAACCTTTAGAGGAAGCGTAAAAAAACCTTTCTCATTACCAATCCATAAAAGAGCTGCTTCAGTTTTTCCAATACCAGTAGATGCAATTATAATATTATTCTTGTCACTGTTGTGGGTCATATATTTTTGAAGGTCGTTTGCTCCAAATTGTTCAAGATAATCAAGCGTCACTTGCATAAGGTTTCCAGGCTCAACTTCACATGGAAGATGAGCACTGGCTGAGTAATCAAACTTATTTAAGAGACCTTTAACTATAATATACTTTTTTACAGTGCTTGAATTATCTTCTGTTGAATTTATTCTATCTGAAACATATCTTCCATAAGAAGTATTAAGCTTTGGCACTTTTTCAATCATATCAAACTCAAAATCTTCATACTGCTTCTGTAGATCCATTAAAACTACGCTCTTTAATTCTTCAATAGTTGTATTAGCATCTCTTGCATGATGATAATATACGCTTTGATACAATATTCTAAGTTCATCAGTGTCATATATCTCTTTAATTCCTTTAGGTATAAATGCAGGACTCAGGTAGCCATGGGGGATCTCCTTCAAATCCCCCATACTATCTTTCAATGATGCCCCCAACTTATTTTGAAACTTTGTATTCATCTTTCCTAAATCATGATACTTACAGGCTAACTCAAGTAGTTCCCAATCAACATTTTTAATATTGGGGTATAAAGTTTTAAACCTCTTCAGCTCTTTTAAAAGAATTGTCGTATGTTGCTGTATAGTCTCCACTGGATTTGATTTCGCCAAAAATGGATTCCCCACTCTACCCACTCCTATCCTATGCAAAAAAAACTAAATATCCTTCGTTGTCACAAGTTACTTTGGTATCTTCATGTATAACACTTGTTGATATTGCCCCATGTACAACACGGACCCTTTCCCAGTTTCTTATCTCCACACCTTTTCTAACCTCAATCTTTTCATAGTACTTATTGATATTATATACTGTGCCATTAGCATCTAAATCAAATCTGTCAAACATTTTTTCTGGAATGAAAGCATCATAAAGTAGCGAAACATCTTCGTCAAGAGTTTTATCAATAAAATCTACCTGCTTGACTTCCTCAATAAGTGCTATGTCTTCCCATCTTCCTAGAGATACATAAGTCTTAGGATTACAAAAACCTTCAAATATTTTACCCACATATTTTTGATCATGTGGTCTTAAATGTATCATAACTTCCAGATCCACCAACAATTCAGCGGTTGAAACCCCTCTAATAATTCCCTTTTCCACCTTTATCATATCACCGGTTTTATCATTTTCATGATCATATACTTTAAGGTTATGTCTTCCCTCTTCAAATCTTGCACATGCAAATTCATAACGGGTATATAAATCGTTAACCTTTGAGAAATACTTCCCCTGTATGCTAATATCCATTTTTTTGTATAAGTTATCCGATTCATCAAAACCACATACTGCATGAACCATACCTGAAACTGTCGAATAGGGAGGCAGGGGATATGTTTCTTTTAGCTGAAAGCTTGTAGGCTTTTTAAAATTCGCAAGATTCTGATATAACTTTATCCTTACCCCGTTCATAATTCCTCCCTTTAGACTTCATAGTATTTATTAACCCTAGTTTTAAGCTTTTCAAAGAATTCTCCTATTTCAATTGCATCTAGCTTTTCCATTAGCTCATCCTCATTAGTAAAAATTCCTTTCACAAGTCCAGTAACTGTATTCTGCTTTATTTCTTCATCTAATTTGAGCACAGACTCAATTGTATCTACCCCTATTTTACTTCCATGTAGCCTTACCTTATTTTCAAAGAATGGATTTTTCAAGTCGTATACTCCACCAATGGCAAATATAGGAGAAAAATTTTCTCTTCGCCCCTTGATATCCCTATATAAAAGCTTAATAATATCTAGTAGCTTATTAATCCTTTTAGCCTTTTCTTCCTTATCAATTTCCAAATTATCGTTTTCATCAATTCCAACTCTATCAAGGTCTATTGCAATAGTATAAGTATATAACGATTTATGTACTTCACTTTGAGCAATGTTTCCTCCGTCCTTTTTTTCCGAATTTTGTCTGTTGAACCTGTCAAGAAGTCCTTTATTTGTTAGAAAATCAAGTTCAGAATTATAGCTTTCCAAAGCTATCGCATTTGAAAGCCTCACAACGGCATTTCTAGTCTTTGAAGGCTTAACAGTTTTCATATATCCAAAAAGATCTATCTCTGGGTAGTCATTTATTTTTGCTTCCGGGGAAAATTGAATAACAGACCCGTCAAGAGATAACGGAGTCTTGTCTTCTCCCATCTGCGAAATAATGTTAAACCTTAGAGCTTGTCTGGAAATATATGTATAACTGTCCCCTGTACCTCTAGATACTTTCTTCAGTGATGTTATATTTCCAACTCCCTCACCATAATTTGCACTTTCAGCCTCAAATACAAACGTTGCTGTTAACCCTTTAATTTTCATTTTCAACTACCCCCTCAGTATTATTCTGATTCTTTTTGTATTCATCTCCTTGAAGACCAAGTAAAAATGCATATCCTATTGTTTGAAACAACTCTTCATCTTTTAGTATATCTACAAATAGTCCTGGTATTTCTTTATTTAGGTACATATAGGAGTTAATAAGCGTGTCCATAAATCCACGAGAATTCTTGGTCTTCAGTGCATTAACCATCCGATAAGAAATTCCACCAATCTTATTTTCTCCATCACTTTTTTTATAAGCATCCCTTAATTCTTTTCCAAACTTTCTAATTACGTTAATCTTTTCATTTGATATAGCCTTTTCCTTCATAAGTCCTCCTAAAAAAACATTATTAATTTTTACTAAAATATCTATTTCGTTTAGTAGGTTTATATCTCTAGCAATTGAAACTCTTAATAGCATATTTATCAATTGAAAGAGATTTTGATTGCTATAAAGACGTTTAATAACTTCAGAGTAAAGATTTATGTATTCGTCTTTATCTAACCGTCTAGGCCTTAGCAGTGATTTTAGCATATTTTTATTTTTACTAATGATTTCAATCATTCCCTTTGACAAAATATTAAACGTGTATGGCCTTCTATTATTTTCACCATCAAGCTTTACAAATTGAATATTCTCCATTTCAACCTTAGAAATATCAGCCTGACCGTATGACATAGTCTCAACAACCTGGTAATAAGATTGATGTTCGATTTCATCAATTGAAGCTATATTTTCAAGGGACTGTTTATTGATATTTATAAGACGCATTACATTTGAGTTATTGTTAATAAAAAATCCTCTCTTGTTAATAATCGTAAAACCCGCCGGAACACATGAATAAACTAGATTACAAATTGGACAAACAGTAACATCTGAGCTATAATTCCAAAAATGTGAACTCTTTCTCGAAGCATCAACACCTGTTTTAACTATCCATGTCAAGTCATAAGCTTTTGATCCTGTAATAATATTTCTATTACATGCAAAACATTTATTCTTTGATTCTTTAGCATTTATACTTGAAAAAAAGTTACTTACTGGCTCAATAAAGTACTCACTGAATGCCTCGTACATACATAATTTGCTTTTATTCTTGTCAAGGAAGCTTACATTTTCCCAAAAACAGCATATGAAATTATAAATAATGTTTTTGGCTAGTAATATTCTCGATACACTTGGCTTTTCCATAAATTCTATTATCTTAAGAAGTCTCTGTCCCTGTTCTAGAACTATATTTTCAAAGTTATCCTTTTTCTTTTTTGACAACTGAATCTTTGAAATTTTTTTACTTTCATCCAACAGGTCAAGTTCTTTATCAGGTATAACTAGATAACCGCTTTGATAACTACTGCTAGATAGTTGCCTCTTAACAAAATCAATCTGGTTGTTTAATGATTCGATATCTTCATCGTTGTATTCACCATTTAATATTTTAAATAGTTTATCTTTATACCTGATTATTTTGTACCAAGAAGTAAAATGCATGTATTTTCGAATAAAATACTTAAAATACTTCTCTTCAAAGTTTTCCAAAACGGCAGAATCAAACTCTAAATAGTTTTTTTCTACAGCATAATTGGAATCATCAAGTATATTTGCCAATCCAACAATACCAGCATTATAAAGCCAATCGGATAATTCCAGTCGTATTGTACTTATTTCCCTCACCCCCTTACTTAATAAACTACCTCCAGCATTCCAAAGCCCTGATTTCTCTTAAACCCAATTCCTAACGAATATAGATCCTGCAAATCTTCTATATTCCCACTTAGTTTAAAAATTCCCTCATAAGAATTCACATATAGATAATTTCTGCCGGACATTTCTTCAAACGCCTTAATTTCTTGCCTTACAACTACATTTTTCATCTTGACATTTTGAAAACTAAGCCTTTCTTCCAATCCTCTTCCCCTATAGTTTTCAAGAACTTTTCCAGCAATATAATTCAGCTCGTTTTCATAACTTTCATCATCAATCTTTAAAAAATAATTCTGATTATTCTTAATGCATATTGGAGTTAAAGTTTTAAATATAGCCTCACTAGAATCTATAGTTTTTTCTTTCAACATAGAGATACGTTCCCTTTTTGCAGAAAAATCTTTATATTTAAACTCATTAACCTTTAAAAGACCGTTGTAAAGATATAATATAAATTCAGCATCTGGAGAACTTACCAATAATGAAACACCATCTTTGATTACTGCTATATCTCCATCAATATCAAAACCTCTCATCTTAACAGAAAAGCAAAAGTTCTTACTCTTTTTATTTGCCTTTCCATTAAAATTATAAAGCTTCTCATAATACTCCTGGTCAGACTTTTTCAAAGACTCTTTTATCAAACTGACAAACATCATGTTGTGGGAAATTGGAAGTCTATCAACCTTAAAATCACATTTTAATCTCACTTTTGTCACCCCCTTCCATTGATGATTCTATTTAAATTTTATATCACATTGTGGACACAACTCAGCACATATAAAAATTTCTCATCTTTTCTATTTCATTTTTTATCTCATCTACAATCTCCTGAGGTTCCAACACAATAACAGAGGCTCCCATACCTAGAATCCACGTTTTTATCTCTGTAAGCCCTCTCATCTTTGCCTTAAAAATAATCGCTCCATCCTTTATTTCAGTTATCACCTGATTTTTCACCCAGACTTTTTCCTTTATGATCTGTGACATAGGATGCATTATCTTGAGCTTTATATTGTATTCCTTGCCCTTATATATCCCAAAACAATTTTCCATGCTCTTTTCAGGATCAAAGCTTTCATCCTTAGGAAAGGTTTCCTCCATAATTTCATAATTGTCTATTCTGGAAATCTTAAAATCGCGGATTTCCCCCTTTAATTCACAAAAAGCTATCAAGTATAAGTCCTGCTTATACTGTAGCGTCGCATATGGTCGTACTATTCTGGTTGATTTGCCGGAACTTAAAGAAGAGTACTCTATTCTGATTTTTCTTCTTGAAAGAACTGATGCATGGATATCTAAAAACTTCTTTCGTTCCACACCCAAGTCAATGTTGGAGATTGTCTCTTTTGCCATGTGATTGCAAAAGTCAACCTGTTCTCTATTTCTTGCAGAATTAATTGCATTAATTTTTACAACAATATTTGAAATGTCTTTAGATGCTATTTGTCTTGAATCTTTAAGACATTTTTCTACGAATTGAAGTGAATTTTGTTCTTGAGTTGAAATATTGAGTCCAAGCAATAAATTGTCATCATAAAGTCGATAGCCCCCGTATTTTCCTCTTTCTGAATCAATAAAAATCGAGGCACATGCCAGATCATCTCGATATCTTCTTACTGATCTCTCATCAACCTCAAGTATTGATGCAATATCGCTTATCTTCATTTTCCCATTCGCCTGTAATAAGATATACATCTTTATTGCATTTCCAACCTGGCTCATAAAACGTCCCCCCTAAGTAAGCAAACAATTTATTACACCAAATTACAATATTCACATATGTATGACATAAACTTTCAAACCCACTATATCATTAATATTTTTTTATGTAAATACTAACAAAGGATTTATTTGGCATGCTATGCAGACAAAAAGGAGGGACTTGTTTTTTACTCGTTTATTTTCCACTCATTAAAAATATCTTTACTATTAACTGTATGATTAAAACTATAATTCCTACTACCATTGCAACATAGCTCGACTTATCCAGAACTTGTCTGTAAGCTTTATACTCTCCATTCTTCATATTGTAAGCAATTTGATTTAATTCGATTTCCGGATTTTTTGTGTACAATATTTCAACTACTAGTCCTTTCATTTTATCGTTAAGATGTGAGATATTAAACTTAACACGATCATCATTATCACCAACAATTGTCATAAAAGTATTTGGTACATCTACATATTTTGCATTTACAATTCCTATAGTAAAAGAAAGACTTTTTATACTTGAATATTCAAGTGTAAAACCCTTTTGAAATAATTTTTTGATTTTTATTGTATCATCACTAAGCTTTATATAAAATTCATATTGAAATGCAACATAGATAATAAT
>JAAZCB010000643.1 GCA_012513545.1 Clostridiaceae bacterium | reverse complement strand
TCAAGGGTGTTACATCTAATAGACTTTGTAGCGGTTTGACAGGTTTGAGCTTCAAATCGCCAAACGACACCATACACGTAACCGTTAGCCACAAGGCAAAAAAAAAGACAAACACAAATGGATAATTTTGACTTCATATCGGACACTCGATTAAGAATAATTTTGGAAAGAGATTACACTGAACTGAGTAGGTGTTTTGAATCCGAGTGTTATAAATCTGTTCTAATTTTAAGTGGAAGTTTGATAGAAGCGGTTATCATAGAATTTTTTATAAATAAACCGCCGACAGGTTATTCTGAGAAAAAATTACTAAGCTTAAGTTTAGGTGATTTGATTGATTTGGCTCTATCAGTAAAGTTGATTGACGAAAGGATAAAATCGTTATCGTCAGTTGTTAAAAACTATAGAAACTTAATCCACCCAGGAAGAGAATTGAGACTAAATGAGCAATTTGATAAAGAGACTGCGAATGTTTCTGTTAGTCTTGTTCGTCTTATCTTGAAAGAGATTAAAACAAAATACGTTGAAATCTATGGTTACTCAGCTAAAGATGTAATTCAAAAAATTTCTAATGACAACCTTTCTATTGGAATTTTCGAGGAATTAGTGGAGAAACTGAATTACAATGAACGATTGAAACTTTTGAATAACTTAATTGATATTGAACTAAGTACTGATTTTCATTCTCTTGAAAACCCAAAACAATATGTGGATATTTTAAAACCATTTATAAACAAGGACGACTTGATAAAGCATTTACTCACTTTACACAAAAAAGTTGAGACTGGTGAACGTTGGGAGATATTGAGCTTACTTAAATTATTCAAAGAAGACTTAAACTTATTAGAAGAAGGTAAGCGTGATTTAATTATAAAATACTCAATATCTGTTTTGAATAATACAAAAAGATTAACAGAAGTTGACAATTTAAGAATCTCTAGAGTTTTTAATACGCTTCCTAAAATAGTTGAGTCTTCGGGTTTAATAGAAGAATACAAGGAGATGCTTAATGATTATTATTGGGGGACAAAAAATCATAGTAACGTCCAATATTTATATTATCAACTAATGAATGGATTCTCAAAAGAAGTAAAAGAAGACTTGGAAGCTAATTTTGAAATAAATGAACCTTTTTTATCTGAAACTAGATTTGAAAATGATATTGAAGAATCTTTACCATTTTAATAAAGCCCAGTGGCTAACACGCAATATACGTAAGCCGGGGGCTGTAGGTAATTTGAAGTTTAGTATATATGCTCAAAATTGTAACGGTTTGACAAGTTGGAGCTTTGAAATCCCGGCCTCCGCATATTGCCACCGTTGTGGGGTATACTAAAAAAGCTACTACCATATAGATAGATGATAATGGATGTTCAAATTGATATAACGAAAGAATTTGATAAAGACTTGAAAAAGGCAACTAAGTCAGATAATCAGATGATTTCTAAGAAAATAAATTACCTTATTGACTTGATTAGAGATAATCAAAAGATTGGAAGGCATTTATATCGTTTGCACAGGATTCCGTCTATGGATAATTTGGACAGTTCGTTATACGTGTACAAAATTAATACTACAATTCGAGTTATTATGACATTTGAGGACGACCCTCTTTTTGACCAAAAAGTTATAACTCTTTTGAGAGTTGTACATCATGATAAGTTGGAAAACACATTTAAAGGTTTGCAAGAGTCAATTTATCAGTCATATCTGAATCAAAGGAGGAGAAATGGCTGAGATAAAAAAATTACTAGATGAATTTGGCGTAATAAATGAGGGATTTAGAACATTACCTGATGATTTAAAGCTTGGACTTCTTGAATCTTTAGCTGAATTAGAGGATAATGATTGTCATAAGAATCGGAATTTCCCAATAACAAGATTGCATAAGGTCAAGGGTTGGGAACAAGCAATTTATCGAGCTG
>JAAZCB010000642.1 GCA_012513545.1 Clostridiaceae bacterium | reverse complement strand
GAGAAAGTCATTATGCTGCCTCATAATATCTTTTTGCCGGGATCTTATGATCGATACCCTGATGGCAAAGCCGGTTATTGTAATAATCCATATAATCTTTGAGCCCCTGATAAAGCTCCAGCCCATCTGAAGGGACTTTGATATAAACATAGTCATATTTCACAGAACGCCAGAACCTTTCTATAAAGATATTATCAATAGCCCTGCCTTTGCCATCCATGCTGATTTTTATTTCTTCCTTCTCAAGAAGTTCGATCCATTCATGACAGGTAAACTGACTTCCCTGATCCGAGTTAATAATCTCAGGCTTACCATACCGCTCTATGGCCTCTTTTGTGACGTTAAGGCTACAAGCAGCATCCAGACAGACTATTGGATATGCCCCAGCCAACAATATAGCGGCTGTAAATGTCTATAATAGCTGTCAGATAAAGAAAACCCTTTAGCATCGGGATGTATGTGAGATCTATTGCCCATACCTGATTTGGCCTGGTAATTTTGAGATCCCTCAGCAGGTATGGTTTGATATATTTCGCCTGACCAAGTCTGCTTAGATTCCGCTTGGAATAGATCGCCATCAAGCCCATTAACCGCAAAAGCCTGCGAACACGCTTATGATTAGCCAAAATACCCAGTATCAGGAGAAAATCTCTCATACGAACTACTCCTTCCGTAGGATGCTCCAGATAATGCTCATCCATCAAGCGCATGAGCTTGAGATTTTCTTCGGTCTCTCCAGAAGGTTGATAATAAAAGCTACCTCTGGTTACACCTACCAACTCACATTGACAACGGATGCTCAAATCTTCTTCCCGGCTTACCATTTGACGGCGATCGATCACAGACCCAGTTTTTTCAAGTTTTTTTTTAAATACTCCCGCTCCATTTCTAACTGCCCTCTCTTGGCATACATCTTCTCAATCTCCTTATCGTGGTTCTCAGATGTTTGGGGTTTCTCAAATATTTCCGGAACCCTCTCCAGGAACTCCCTCTTCCAACGGGCTATCTGGTTTGGGTGTATGCCATACCTTTTTGAAAGTTCTGATAATGTCTCTCTCTCCTGTAAGGCCTCAATGGGGCTACTTTAGCCTTGAAGGCCCCTGAGTGTTTTTGTCTTTTTGCTTTCATAATTCACTGGTTTAAAGTTATCAAATTTAACACTTAACCAGTGGTCTTAAAAACGGGTAGTATTATATAACAGCCTATTCTTTAGGATAATATGCCTGCATTAGCAACTTAAGACCTACAATTGTCCTGATCGGAATAGATAGCCACCCTAGTGTCATGTCAACTATATAATGACGGATAAAGTCGGTGTAATTTCACCCTGGCGTCTTTTGTTGTAAACTGCCATTTTATTCTTGCATCCTTATTGTTTCTGTGGTTCTGCCAGGCCTTCACTTCTGCCCTAACCGTTTTTTTGTTGTCAATTCTTCTATTCAAGCATTGTTTAGTTAATACGTTCAATTCTATTTCAGCCATATTCAGCCAACTGCCATGCTTTGGTGTATAAATGAATTCTAAGCGATCCCATATTCTTTTTGCTTCAGCAGGTTCAAAGGTTTCATATAATGCAGCAGCACTGTGTGAAGCCAGGTTATCCATTACCAGAGTTATTATTTCTGCTGCAGGATATATAGCTTGTCGCAAATATATCGAACTAATAGTGCCCAGTCTTTCTTTGTCCTTTGGCTAGTAATTTTAGTGAAGCGCTTTCCTGCCAAGGGTTCATTTACCATAAAAACATTGCAAACCCCGGAACGGGAATACTCATAATCCACCCTTTTTTCAAATCCAGGTCTTATTGGTAATGACTTACGAACCTCTTTTATCAACTGCTTTGGTGTTTCATCCATACAAACTACTGGTTTTGACTTATTATATGGTCGTTTGTAAACATCAAGCACTTGTTCCATGGCTGCCACAAAATGACTGTTTTCCCGGGGAGGAATCACCCAACCCTTTACTCTCCAAGGCTTAAGTTCGTTTTTTTTAGAACCTTCCTGACTGTCTCATGCGATATGTCTTCAACGTACTCCAATTCTACCATGCGATCCGCCAATAGTCTTAATGACCATTTACCAAATCCTTTAGGTGGTTCACTGCAGGCTATCGAAATTAACCGAGCCTCAATTTCCCCATCAATCTTTTTACGGTATATCCTACTGGTCGGGGCGATACCCAGAGCGGCATCAAGGCCTTCCAATACAAACCGTTGCTTTACCCTGTCAATGGTTCGCATCCCAATCTTTAATACTTTACATACATCTTCATTGGTTTGCGGTTTTTCTGCAAACCGCCCCTGGTCTGCATTAAGTAGAATGAGAGAATGGATGACCTTCTTGGCCGTATGGCTGCCCTTCCGGGTATTTTCCATTAGTGTTTCTCTTTCTTCTTTGGTTAGAGTTACCTTGTACTTTATCATAGCATTTTTTGACAAAGATACAAAAATTATTTATTACGTCATACTATTATTGACATGACACTAGTAATAGCTTAAAGTTGTTTATTTCACCAATAAACACAATTGTAAATTTTATTGTAATCCACTGACTGATAGCTAGTTGGGTTTATTTCTATGATTTTAAATCTTTCCTGACCTAAAGGAACAGTTGTAGGAGAGGTATCATGATATTCGTACTCTCCATTATCTGGTCCTCTATGATTTAGGGTTTATACCATAAGGAGTATTGTTTCAGAGTAGGTATGTGTATTAAAATCTACGTATCCAGCAATTCCTCATATCGATTTATCCTATTATTGATTCATTAATTCTCCAAATTTATCTGTACTCATGAATTCAATATCTGGCCAGTTTTTTTTAATTGCTGTCAAAAGAGTTTTAAGTGCCCGAAGGGAGCTATCCCTGTTTGAAGGATAATGACTTCCAATATAATTAACACGGTGTGAGTTGATAATTGCAGGTTTCTCCCATTTGAAAGCTATGTTAATATCATTAAGACAACTGTCAATCCAGTCTTTCCCAGTTGAACTAGGCTCAAAAAGACAATTACGGTTAATATAAACTAGGCTACTAACATCTCTTTGACCCAACCAGTGAAATACTTTTCTAGTTTTTCCAAGATCAATACTTTCATTTTGTAATTTAGCTGCTGATCTAAATTTAATGCCGTTTTCTGACAATACACGATTCAAACTATTATTTATAGCACCATTTGGAGGCACAAAATATTTAGCACGAAATCCAAATAAGGATTCAAATAAACTCAATCCTTCAATTATAATTTTTTTGTGTTCTGCAATATCGGAAATATCTGTTAGTTGAAATGCTGCCTGATATTTCACATTTAATTTGCCTAAGCTGATAGGCACAAAACCCCACATACCTTCATCAAACGCTACACTAGTATTTTTATCATCCATTCTTAAGGCCTTCAACCAGGCTGCAACATTTAAGTGTTCACGTCCATGGAACTGAGGAACAAATAAGTTCTTTTTAATACCATATTTCCATAGTTCAAAGATATTTTCACCCGGATAGTATCGCTCTAATGTCTTTGTAAATGGTTCATAATAATATTCCTGAAAATTGTTTTCTCTGATCTTCACAAAATCAGGATTTGCCACTACACATACAGCAGTAAAAACACTTGGATTACCATATTTGTCCTCTACACTATCCAGAACTTCAAATAACCGTTCAAGATCATCATGATTTGCAAGTGTGTCATATAGACCGTATCTGCTAGAATTACCAGATTCTAAATCGACACCCATATTTTTCAACCTTTTAAATGCATCCCTTGAAGGCATTCGGATGCTACCCCAATCATCGGATTCAATAACAACAATTCGTCTTTTTGTACGCCAGCCGGGAACATTTCTAAGATGTCGACGTAAATTTTGAACTACCATATTTTTTTCCTAGTGTAAGTATTTAGTTGATCCTGATTAAATCGATTTTTTGTTTATTCTGTATGATTGGATATTTACCGGGGCCAATACAAGGCTTCGGTAAATACAGCCAAAAATTAAGGTTAATATAAGTTATTTCTGTATCAAATTTATTCTTTCTACAATTATCTTATTTTAATTACTGATCAAAAACCTGCAGGAGAAGCTTTCAGGGGATTAGTAGAACAAATATTAACATTAATACAGGAAGCTGATTACCTTCAGAATCTTTATAATCTGTCTTCGTCTTGAATTTTATGAGCATAAATGGAGTTTCATGAAGATCAGGCCTTGTTTGAATATAAAAAGGTCGGCCCTAGTTCAGAAATAATAAAATTAAACTAATCAATATAAAATCGTAGAGATTATTATAAACACAATAAAAGAAACAATAAGGTTAAACAGTCTTTTAAAGATCTTTTGATACTGGAACTGCTACCTTTATCCGGACACTTAGTTAAGCTCAAAATGCTTAATTTAATGGATATGAAAAAAAGAAGAACCTATGATCGTGAGTTCAAACAGATGGTTGTTGAACTCGCAAAAACAAGAGAAGATGATATTTCTGGACTTGCTGCAGAACTTGATCTTCGAGCTGAGCTGATAAATCGTTGGAAACGGGAAGCTTTGGCAAATTTGGGTGCCAGCTTCCCGGGTCAGGGTAACAAAACGATGACAGATGAACAAAAGGAGATTGCAAATCTGAAAAAAGAACTCCGGGACGCCCAGCTAGAGCGTGACATCTTAAAAAAAGCTGTAAGCATTTTCTCCAAGAACGATGGCAAATATACCAATTCATAAAGGCAAACGACTCGATATTTCCCATTGAGAAGATGTGTAAAGTGTTAAGAGTAAGCAGGAGTTCATATTACAACTGGCTGACAGGCAATCCAAGCAGGCGGTCTATTGAGAACCTGGAGTTGTCAGTTCGGATAAAAAAGATATATGAGGTAAGTAAAAGGACCTATGGTAGTCCGAGAGTTACTATAAAACTTCTGGAAGAAGGATTTCATGTATCAAGACCAAGAGTAGCAAGATTGATGAAAAAACTTGGTTTAAAGAGCATTATCCGTAAAAAATGGATTATTACTACTGATTCCAGGCATAAATATCCGATTGTTGAAAATAAGCTCAATAGAGACTTTAATGTGATCAGACCATGTCAAGTATGGGTATCAGATATTACTTATCACTAGTGTCCGGTTAAAAATTCCATAATGATAATTGGTTTTCATCGGACAGGTTATTGACTAAGTTTTTATTATTAAAGAGTTCTTTGATAGGGGTCTTTTCAAACAGAGTAAGACCCAATGTTT
>JAAZCB010000641.1 GCA_012513545.1 Clostridiaceae bacterium | reverse complement strand
TTTCACCACAACCGCAATATTGTCTTCTGGGGAAATTTTATCATTGCCCGTACTTATTGATTCAGCAAAGACCTTGACCGGTTCACTTCCAGTAAAATACTGCATCAGGTCAATAAAATGGCAGATTTCTCCAATTATTCTTCCTGCTCCTATCTCAGGCTGCTGAGTCCAGTGCTCTTTTGGAATAAATCCGGCATTAACACGAATATTAACCACCAATGGCTCCCCGGCACTCACCAATTCATTTCTTAATGTGACACTGATCGGAGCAAAACGGCGATTAAACCCTACCATTAAAGGCTTATCGGACTCTGATTTTGCCTTTATTACCTCTGTTAATTGCTGCTCATTTATTGCCAATGGCTTCTCAACGTATACACTCTTGTTTGCTTCAAGACTTTTAATAACCAATTCTGCATGAATGTTATGGGGAGTCGCTATAAAAATAGTATTTATATCCTCTTTATTTAAAAGATCATAGATATCAGAAGAGCAAAAATTAAACTTGAATTTATCAAGCACATTCTTTGATGACATTCCGTTGGCGGTAACGACACCATCCAATGAAGCTCCCCATTCCTTTACAGCCGGGATCAAGTAACTTTGGGCAAAGCTCCCTGCACCAACAAATCCAATGTTTATAGCACTAACAGGTAAATTACTGACTTGATGCAAGGTTAGTGTCTTATTATCATTGAGGTTGTATTTCAACAGTATACCTATAAAGTGTTCTCTTGTCACCCCAAGAACCAGATCATAAGCCTTTAACGCATCATCGATATCAAAAATGTGTGTTATCAGTGGTTTTATATCTATTGCTTTCCTGGAAAGAAGCATAAGAAAAGCTTCCATATTCCTTTGTTCAGTCCATCTAACGAATGCGTAAGGATAGTCTATCCCATTCTCTTCATAATTAACATCGTACCTTCCGGGACCGTAGGAGCATGACATCCTGAGATCAAGCTCCTTTCTATAAAAATGAGGATCACGTGGAATATCCATTTTGACAGCTCCAACCACTATAACCTTCCCCTTTTTTCTTAAGATCTCCGCCGACAGTTCTATTGGATCATTTGTAGGGGCCGCTGCAGTTATAATTACTGAATCAAAACCCTTGCCTCCTGTGAAATTCTCACATGCAGATATAAGATTCAGGTCGTTTCGGTTTAATGTCGAATGTGCAGATAATTGTTTTGCAAGTTGTACCAATGACTCATTAAGATCAATACCAAATACCTCACACCCATTTGCTCTTAGAATCTGACATGTTAGCTGACCAAGTAAGCCTAAACCAATTACACAAATTTTCCCGCCTATTTCAGGGGCTGCCTGACGCACTCCCTGTAATGCTATTGAACCAATTGTGGTAAAGGCAGCCTCTTCATAGGAAACATTATCGGGAATCTTTACAACCAGGTTTTGTGGAACGGCAACAATCTCAGCATGAGATGCATAATCCTGACCTGCACATGCAACCCTGTCTCCGGGTTTAAAAAGGCCATTTCTA
>JAAZCB010000640.1 GCA_012513545.1 Clostridiaceae bacterium | reverse complement strand
AGATATATGCTGTTTGACCGCTTTTCTTCTAACGTTAAAACTGATACAGGTAACGAAAAAATATCGCCACTTTGATCGAAATCCATAACATCTACAAAACCAAAAATGTCATAAAAGTCTACGATTATTACTTTTCTTGTTCTGTAATAGTATAAATTCATGCCATGCTCGTAATATTGTTTAAATTCTATTATATCCACACAAGTAACCTCCCCGAAAATACTTGGCACGGCATATTAGAAATAATAATTTTAAATTAATTAACGGTATTAAGCAACTTTTACAATCAAATAATTGTTAGCTTTATATTTGTATTATTCAAAAGTGAAATATTTCCTTTGTTTTAAAAGTAAATAAAATATTTATTACATCTATAATTAATTTAAGAAATATTTACTGTATTGCGGAATAAACTAATTTACTCAGCAACAGATACTAATTCACTTCCAATTAAAAACATTATATTGTATGTATCTATTTGAATAATTACTAATAATATTTATTTTATATATTAGAATTACGGTTTTCAACAGTTTTTTACATTTATTTTACTCAAATCTCGTTAAAACTTTTATATATGGCTCCGAGTGCTAAAAATGCTGAAGTTGATTTATTAAAATTGTTTTTCTGGCACCTTTTAAAATACGGTTTGCCTAGTGCTCACTCCGAAGCTAGACTCAAAGGCATTCAAAAAAGGTAAAGGAATAAAACGGTTACTCCTAATATTTGCTTTGCTAGGTTTATATAAAAGGGTTTCTATAAGTTCTTTACTTAGCTATGTAGATTGTGACAGGCTTATGTATAGCAAAATTGTAACATAAAATATCCTTTTTGTAGATGTAATTTTGTAATTCTCTTCAAAGACTCTAAAAATTACTTAAAAGACTCTAAAAATTACTTACAGGGCAGGAAGGGAATACAATAATATCTATTAATCGTATTCCCTTCCTACCCTGGCTCTGCAAGTCACGTGAAAGATACTTCGCCAGCTGCTTCAACGCCTTTTTCGCAGATTATTAAAGTTTGCCTCCGTCAGCGTTTCTAAAGAATGGGGGACAAAAGCCCAAGATTCACTCCGTCAGGAACTTTGGGGCAGCTTCGTAGAAATAGAAATCCTATATTTATACGCTTGGAGGTATTAATTTATCAATGTCCAGTCCTGCATTTTAGGTCGGGAAAGTTGCCTTATAAAGTATAAAATTGCAATTCAATAACTATGCCCTTAAACTGGAAGTTCATCAGAATCATCCATTGGGAAAAAATTGTGGTATAATAAAAGAGTAAATTGATTGTTAAAGGTGGTGTTTTGAGTGCTTGCTTTAAAAGGATATTTTAACGGTAAAGATTTTATTCCTCTTGAAAATGTTCAGATTAAAAGAAACCAAAAGGTAATTATTACTGTTTTGGATGAATTTGTTTCTGATAGTGAATCTGTTGAAAAACCCTATAAAAAATATGTTGGTAAACTTAGCAATGAGGATTTTAATGAATTGCAGGAAATATTGAAGGAGACTGAAAAAATTGATAAAAACGAATGGTAACTTAATTGATACTAATATTGTTTCAAAGCTTATGAACGGTGATATTACAGTTATTGAGATTTTTGATAAACTTGACAATATACATGTTTCATCCATAACCGCAGGAGAATTATTTTATGGGGCTTTTAAATCAAAGAGAAAAGACGAAAACATGAAACTTTTCAAGGGCTTTCTTTCTGAATACCCTGTTTTGAAGATAGATTTTTTAACAGCTGAAATTTATGGGGATGTCAAAGCAACACTTGTTCAAAAAGGTATAAACATTCCCGAAAATGATTTGTGGATTTCAGCAATAGCTATTCAAAATCAGTTGTCACTTTTTACCTTGGACAAACACTTTAAGAATATTGACGGATTAATTTTAGTTGATTTTTAGGAACAAACAGACAAACAGCAAATGATTTTAAAATTATAGCCAGAAAAATTGAAACTTGAAACATTGCTGAATCCGGTTTTTATTATTTTCTTAAAACAATAAGAAAGGCCACATCAGCCGAAACCATGTGACCTCTTTCATTACTATTGTCTTAACCTTTAATTTCCTCCAATGCAATGCTAGCAACATAAGCGATTTTTTTATTTTCATGAAGCGTATATCTTTTTATTGTTTCTATATACTTTTTATTATGAGAAAAAGATAAAATATCTATTGCTTTTTCTAGGCAATCCAAAGTTAAAAAGTCAAGCTTAGTTTCAATTAAATCGAAGTTTACTTTTGTCATGCTCCTATGTTCAGAAGCCTTCGATATACAATCAAACAACTCAAGTCTTAATTCCTCATCATCTTCATCAACAGCACATTTTATTAGTATTTCTATCAATTCTTCAAACGAATCAATTTTGGTATACGATTCAAATAAATCGTTTATATAATTCAGAACATTAAATATTTCTGATTTTGAAGAGTTTTGTAGTTTGTTTTTTATGCTTTCAATATTCATCTTTTCACCTACCTATCAAGAAATGGTATATGAGTGTCATTTGCAATATTTGGGTTATAAAATGGGCTAGATTCTCTAATTATATTTTCTTTATGGAAATTACCACTAGAATCCATAAACCATTTGCCACCAACATTTTTTGGATTAACTTCAACTCTATAAATCCAGCCACTTGAAGCATTACTTCCATTTGGTGCACTTGGATCCATTTCATGTGCTCTAACCTGCCATTTATTACCTTGAGCATCTGTCCATTTGTATTTTATTCCTTGCTTAGCACCACCAGGTATATCAGTCCACGGCAATCTTTCTGCATTGCTAGGAACTCTTGACATAAAATCTCTTATGTTTTTAACTTCAGCAAAATTACCTACTTTGCCTTCGGGAAGTAATTTAATAGCATTACCCGTTCCCTTATTAGGGTCATTTGTAGGATACTTTATTGTCTGATCCTTGCCATAATAAGCATTAGGATTTTGAAACCTCATATCCATTAATTTCATTGACCACATAGCAGTAAAGGCAAAATTAGCTCTATCCGCATCTTTTTGTACTTCTCTGTTACTTAGTATGTATATCGAATATTTACCACTATTCTTGAAAATGTCCAATCCAAATCTGTAATAGGTTTCATTTTTTACAAAACTCCAGTTTTCTACTGCAATTCCCAAGGCTCTATAGTTTTCTACAAGATCGTTATACTCTTTTAAAATCCTTTCACGGTATGCATCATCATTAACTCCACAACTGTCCAATGCCTGCTTGGTCACTTCAAGCCATTTTTCCTGATAAATGTACATATCCTTCATTAAATGAGCACTAGGAACTGAATAAGGTATTGCATTTTCTCCATATAAAATATCGTTCTTTAAACCATTGCTAATATTATCTCCAGCTATGAAAGGTTCGTAATAATCCCACTCTTTCTTGCTTGGTGGCTCGTTTCGTTTCATACTTCCGAGCCATCCAGGCATATTATTTCCGTCATATAAGACTATTTTGTCAAAGTTCGGATTAACATATCCTACATTTGAATAAGTTGTATAATTATTGTTTTGACCTACAACAACCGAAACATGACCATCTTCAATTGTAAAGTATGCTGCATTTCTTACACTGCCAGAAGGAGAAAACTCAACTGAAGCAGTCTTTGTCTTTGAATTCCATTCAAGTCCATTAATATTTACTTCTTCTAACCAGTCTGTAAGGAATATTTCTTCATGTCCTGTAGGATCCCAATACATTATCGGCTCATTATGACAATACGTATACAGATTAAGGCTTAGCGGATCACTAACATCCCCCTTGTAGGTATCCTCCTGCAGGAATCTTGCAATCCTGGGGTCATACATCCTGGCATTCAAATAGTACAGCCCTGATTCCTCATCGTATTGGTAGCCTGCATACCTTATTGGGTTTTTTACTGTGCCTGTTGATTCCAATATATTACCAAATGGATCATAACAGTAGCTTACCACAATATTTCCTGATGCGTCAATAAGGGCTGTTACGTCTGCGT
>JAAZCB010000639.1 GCA_012513545.1 Clostridiaceae bacterium | reverse complement strand
CATAAAAACTATAATAATATCAGTCGAAGTGTAATCGAAAGGATAAATCAAATAGAAGCCAGAATGACAATTAATCAGGAGGGTGGAGAGATTAACAGACTTAATGCTTCAGCCGGCAAAGAGTTTGTACCTCTATCGGAAGATACTTTATTTGTCCTTAACAAGGCGAAGGAATATGCTCAGTTGAGCGGGGGCTCGTTTGATATGACTGTGGGGCCTATTACAAAAGCATGGGGGATATTTACCGATAGTCCGAAAGTCCCAACAAGGGATGAAATTCAAAGACTGCTGAATTTAGTTGACTACAGGGATCTGGAAGTGATTGCGGACCAATCGGAGGCCAGGCTTAAGGATTCAGGTCAAATAGTTGATCTGGGGGCAATTGCTAAGGGCTATGCTGCTGATGAGGCTATTAAAATATATAAAGATAACGGTGTCAAATCTGCTTTTATCAGTCTTGGTGGAAATGTAGCTACCCTCGGTGGAAAACCCGATGGAACTCCATGGAAAGTGGGAATAAGGAATCCAAGAGGGCCTGAAGGCTCATATATTGGTATTGTGAGTGTTAAAGACAAGGCGGTTGTGAGCTCGGGAGACTATGAAAGGTATTTTGAAGAAGATGGTGTGAAATACCACCACATAATGGATCCAAGAACCGGTTATCCGTCAGATTCAGGATTGATTGGAACAACAATAATTTCTGATGCTTCAATAGATGCAGACGCTTTATCTACAGCTGTTTTTGTTATGGGCCTCAATGAAGGTCTAAGGTTTGTTGAAAGCCTTGATGGAGTAGAGGCTGTTCTTATAACTGATGATAAAAAAGTTTATGTTACTACAGGTTTAATAAGCAGTTTTGAATTCAAAGACGGCAGTAAGGAATTTGAATATGTTGAAAAAAGGTGACTTGATAATTGCAGTTGTAATTTTAATTTTTGTTTTAGGATCATTCATAGGGGTAACAATTTATAAGGGAAGTAATTCCGGTGAACGGAAGATTGCCGTAATTAAGCAGGGAGACAGGGTTATCGGCAGGTTTAACCTTGATACAATATCAAAACCTCAGGAAATTGATGTATCATCAGAGTATAAGGAGGTAATAATTGTAGAAAGGGGCCGTATAAGGTTTAAGGAGGCCGACTGTCCGGACAGGGTTTGTGTAAAGACGGGATGGCTTACCAGCAAAGGTGATATGGCTGTATGTCTTCCTAATCGTGTAATGGTTAAGATTGAAGGTGAATCTGATGAAGTTGATATTGTTACATATTAACTCTATTGAATTATTTTAAGGAGCAGAAGTTGAATAAAACAAGAAAGACCGTTTTGCTTGCCATACTCGTTTCGCAGGCTTTGGTATTATCTATAATTGAATCGGGAATTCCAGTACCTGTACCTGTTTATGGTGTTAAGCTTGGTCTTGCAAACATTATAACCATAATAGTCATAGTATTTTTCGGGTTAAGGGAAACAATTGCTGTTGTATTAGCAAGAACGATACTTTCATCTGTTTTTGCAGGACAGGGGCTTTCATATTTTTTATTCAGTATAGCAGGTGGGCTTCTCAGTGCAGCAGTTATGTCACTGCTTTACAAATCAAGACCTGGTTTATTCAGCATTACAGGTATCAGTCTTGCAGGGGCTGTGGCGCATAATATAGGGCAGATTATAGTTGCCGGAATTATAATGAAGGATTTTGCAGTTGCAATTTATCTTCCTGTTCTTCTGGTTTCGGGATGCATAACAGGCTTTTTCGTAGGCCTGGTCAGCAATTTTCTTAAAAATGCTCTTGAGAAGGCAAAGGTTTTTACTTAATGCAACAAATACGGTATCATAAAGCCGGGGAGGAACCATGTTGTGGTCTTATTATTCTGAAATTAAAAAGGAACTTGAAGAAGTTGAAAAATATATTATAAAGAGTGTTGCTTCAAGAAATAAGATGCTTGCAGGTGTTGTTGATTCCGTAGTCAGGTCAGGCGGAAAAAGATTGAGGCCGGCTTTTGTTATTATGTCTTCAAAGTTCGGAAGGTATAATGCAAAAAAAGTCATACCGATTGCGGCAGCTATTGAAATTCTTCATACTGCTACCCTTATACATGATGATATTATAGATAAGGCCAGAATACGGCGCGGAAAAATAACTGTTTCAGAGAAATATGGAGCAGATATGGCAGTATACACCGGTGACTATTTATTT
>JAAZCB010000638.1 GCA_012513545.1 Clostridiaceae bacterium | reverse complement strand
TAGATAGTACTACCTCTGCAACCTTTTGTCTTTATTGCAAGAGTCCTGCAATAATTAAGAACAGATTTGCAGGCCGCTTCAAGCCAAAAAGCGTAATTCCCTTTCAACTTACAAAGGAACAGGCAAAAATAATTTATAAAAAATGGATGAACAGACGTATTCTTGCACCTGACGAGTTCAAACAAAAAGAGGAAATAGAAAAGGTAACAGGAATATATGCCCCCTTCTGGCTGTTTGATTGTAAGGTTGAGGGTTCTATCAGCGGGGATGCAAAACAAACAACAACCTGGAGAAGCGGAGACTATAATTATATAAAAACCAGATATTTTCATTTTGCCAGAAACGGTCATGCATCTTACAATAGAATTCCTGTTGATGCCTCAAAAAAGCTTGACGATAAGTTTATGCATATGATAGAGCCCTTCGATTATACTGCTATGACTGATTTTTCGATGAAATACATGTCAGGCTTTATGGCTGAAAAATATGATGTCGAAGCATCCGAAGCTGAAGTTGTTTTAAAGCAGAGAGCGGAAGAATATCTCGAAGGTCGGCTCAGAGGCACTGTCGATGGATATTCTACGTACACTGTCAATAATAAACTGTTTTCTTTGTCTGATATTGCTTCTTCCTATTCCATGCTTCCGATATATCTTATGATTAATAAATTCAAAGGCAAAGACCACGTGTTCATTGTAAATGGCCAAACAGGCAAGGTAGTAGGAGACACCCCACTAAGCCTCCTGAAACAAATAACCTTTTTCCTGGGTGTTTTTATTATAGCGATGATTATTGGTTTTTTAGGAGGTGCTTTATTTGTTTAGAAAAGCAAGCATAATGGTACTGGTTTTAATTATTGCAAGCTTAATTGGCGGAATCGGAGTTCACGCTGCCAGCACAAATAATGTCAAGGATTTTTTAGATTATCTTTCTAAAAGCGAAGTAACACAACTTCAAACTGTTATTGAAAATATTAAAGATACCCATCAGCTTGATGCTGTAAT
This sequence comes from Clostridiaceae bacterium, assembly GCA_012513545.1. The sequence goes on along the minus strand of JAAZCB010000638.1, from coordinate 498 downwards.
AGTTATAACCGACAATACAAGCGGAAAATCCTCCATGAATTTTGCCGATGACTATTACGATAATAATGGTTATGGTGTAGGCAGTGATTATTCGGGTCTTTTAATGCTTGTAAATATGCAGAAAAGAGAAGTGTGGATATCCACAACCGGCAGGGCTATTAATATTTTTACAGACAGCAGGATTTCCAAAATGGTAGACCATGTGACAAGTCCTCTGTCTGATGGGGACTTTTCAAGTGCCTGTAGTATATTTTTATCCGATATTATCAAGTATGCAGAGGCAGGAGTCCCAAGCGGACAATACAGTAGAGATTCCGGTTCCAATACGGTAATGTCTTACAAAGACAAAGTATATTTGATGATGAATTCCTATCCCCCTAGTACAATATAGTTGTAAGCAAACAGCAGACATTTATCTACTGTAGTTACCAAATCTTAATAAATTACATAACATTACATATCACTTCTAAACATTAAGCAAATCATTGGCTTCTTATC
>JAAZCB010000637.1 GCA_012513545.1 Clostridiaceae bacterium | reverse complement strand
TGGCACAAGGTTCAACAGAAGGACTCACTGTAAGATTTTCTGCAGATACTAATATACCAATGGATAAATTCCAGCAAATGACGGCTGAACAGGAACTTAAAGATGTATACTTTCAAGAGTATATCAGTAAACTGACACGAATATGGAACCTTCCTGTATTAAGGGACCCACGTTCCTCGGTAATTGACCCAACTATAGAAGTATCACAAAATAATCAAGTATTACCTTTAGGAAATCCACGATATGATAAGGTCTATAGAATTGCAAGAAGATACAAACAGGATTCTGTATTAGCAGTCGTAAATTTCCAACCCCATATGATAGGAGAAAAAATTATTATTAGAAATATTGCAGAAACATATGGAATTGATAAAGATACTCTAAATCAATATTGTTTTGTAAATTTATTGACTGGTGAGCTAGTTCCAATTGAAAGTAACGAACTTGAATTATTACCTCTCTCGACAAACGAAGGGTATTTCCTGGGCCATGATGTATATTTATATGCTATTGTTCATCATTCTGTTATAAATCCACCGGACATTTAATTATTTGAAGGTTAAATATTTAATAACTTACCTTGTTTACAATGATATAAAACCGTATAATTGAGATATATTTATTTTATACTGTATTAAAATGCATTTTGGAGACCCATTTTCTGCATTAAAGGCAGATAGAAATTTAACTAATGAAGAATTAGTTCGAGCAATAAGACAAATGATTGCTGCAGAATATGAAGCTGTTCAATTATATACTCAACTTTCTGAATCAATCGAGAATGAATTAGCTAAAAAAGTTTTGCTAGAAATTGCTGATGAAGAGATTGTACATGCGGGAGAGTTTTTAAGATTATTAAAAGAACTTGCACCAGATGAATTTAAAAAATACGAAGAAGGTTATGAAGAGGTCGAAGAACTAATCTAAGTTTACTATGAGATGAAAATAGAGATTTATCTTATAAATCTCTATTTTTAATAATTTATTACTATCAAATTTAAATGAAAATTCCAGAGATACTTGCACCCGCTGGAGATTGGGCATCACTTAATTCCGCGATAAATGCAGGAGCAAACTCTGTTTATTTAGGTGTTGCAGAAATGAACATGAGAGCAACTGCAGCAAAAAACTTTGAACTTAAAGATCTAAAAGAAATTGTTAGAGTTTGTAAAGAGAATAATGTCAAAGTTTTCGTTACTGTTAATACATTAATGTATAACGGTGATTTAGATGTAATGAAAAAAATTATTGATGAATGTAAAAAGACAGGCGTTGATGCAATAATTGCCGCTGATATGGCGACCATAACATATGCAAGAGAAATCGGAGTTAGCGTTCAAATATCAACTCAAATTTCAATTTCAAATACCGAATCCTTAAAATACTATTCTCAATTTGCAGACCGAGTGGTTTTAGCTCGAGAATTAACACTGGACCAAATAAAAGAAATAAAGGAAGATATCATCAATCAAAATATTATTGGACCAAAAGGAGAACTTATTGAATTGGAGGTTTTTGCTCATGGAGCCTTATGTGTTGCTGTCAGTGGGAGATGTTATATGAGCTTGTATTCTTCAGGCACTTCTGCAAATAGAGGCAAATGTTCACAGGTTTGCAGAAGAAAATTTAAAGTCACTGATGACACCGGAAAGGAAATGAGTGTAGATAACAATTATGTTATGAGTGCAGCA
>JAAZCB010000636.1 GCA_012513545.1 Clostridiaceae bacterium | reverse complement strand
ATATCCTCACTATGCTTCCTGGATACTGCCGCCAGCTTTTCATCATTAACATAAGGCGCTTTCCCATTTCTTACTCTTATAGAATTGGCAAGGTCCAATATCTGCCTTTCATAACTAATTTCAAGCTCTGTACTCGGCTGCCCGTAATAACCTTTTAATGAGAGCTCTGTCTGCTTGTCTATAAGGAGATACGCCGTTAATTTACCACTATTATGAATATCAAAGAAAACTGTCGCAAAAAAACTGTCATTGACTAAATGTAATTCCTGCTCATTATTGTTATCATACTTGTATCTTACGTTACCCTTTTGAATGTATTGAAGCGGAGCTTTCCACGAATTACTTATGACAGCCCCCGGATCTCCAACCTTTATATTCCCATCTATGCTGTAGTACTCTGAATTTGTGTATATTCCTCGTACTTTACCACTTTCATCAATACCAATCTGAATATATTTACTATAGTCATGATTGTATATGTACCAATAGAACCCATATTTGCTCAAATCCTTTCGAACGGGCTGCCCAAACAGCTCAAGAACTTTTTCAATTGAAGCTCCCATCAGGGAATCAAGATTTAGCTTTTTACCCTGGATATCCCCCGGTTCAGGTGTAAAAATCGTCATGTTTGTCAGTACATTTGCAGGATTTCGAGTTGGTGTATATACCGGCTTCGGAGTTGTTGCCGGTGTCGGTCTTTGTGTTGGCCTTAAGACTTCAGATAGATTATCATCAACATTTATAATAACAGTTTTTTCCCTGTCATCCCAATCCACTTTTGCACCAAGGCTCTCGGAAATAAAACGTATGGGCACAAAAGTTCTTCCGTTAATTATTCTTGCCGTAGCATCAAGAATTACAAGTTTATTGTTGACATAAGCTTTGTCACTGTCGATTTGCAATGTTACCCTGATATTTTCTTTTGAACCGGTAACTGTTCTTGTTTGTCCATTCCATTCAACCTTTGCTCCAAGTGATTCAAAAATAGCACGCATAGGTACAATTGTCCTATTCTCTATAATTGCAGGCTTCTCATCAAATTGAACATAATTGCCGTTTAGTCTGACCTTTATATCCTGACTGGTTTCTGAAGAAAATACATAGGTATAATTAAAGAGAGTAATTATAAGTGCTGATAAAATCATAAAAACTATTGATTTTTTCAAATACTTCACTCCCCTTTATTATTTTATAACGCTAATAAATACTGTCCGGGTATTTGAGTCCCACTCGACAGTATACCCCATGCTTTCGGTTATAAACCTTACAGGAACAAAAGTCCTCCCGTTTATAATCTCTGCAGGTACATCGAGTACTAATTTATCATCATTAACATATGCTGTTTTATCTCCAACCTTAAGAACTATTTCATAATTATCGTCATTCATGGTTACTGTTTTACTATCTTCCTTCCACATGACCGTCATTCCAAGCTGCTCAAAAACTGACCTGATAGGAATCAGTACCCTTCCGTTTATTATTCTTGGTTGAATGTCAAAATCGACATATTTTTCCTTTAGCCTGACTTTTACAGGGTATATTATTTCATTTTCTATTCTATCAAGCAGTTCTTTCTGTCTTTCCAGACTTCCCTGAATTATTAACGGGTTCTTCGACGGGTCAATCCATTTCAGAAGTTTTACCATGTTCTCTTCCGAAACAGCTGTACATCCGCTTGTACCTGTGCTTGAATCATTCCACAAGTGAAGAAAAATAGCACTTCCTTTGCCTTTTACTATTGATTCTGTATTGTATTCAACTATTATAGAGTATTTGTAAAGAGGAATTTTCAGGCGTTCAAATGATTTCCACCGGCTATAAGGATTACCATCAAATTTTATCCATTTATTGTAGTCGTAAGAGGTGACATCATCAACCCAGTAATCACTGCCGGTTACAGCAGCATATTCAAGCTTTGTATCAAGAGGTCCTGAAGGTATGCCAAATGCCCTGTAAATCTTAAATGCTCCCGATGGCGATTTCAGGTCACCTTCCACCTTTTCCATTGAGAAACCTTTCTTTCCTATGACAGCCTTCATTGTCCCAAAAGCTTCTCTCCACCCATTTTCGGTTATCTCATATGTATAAAGGGAAGCTTTAAAATCGCTTTCCCTTTCGTTCGTAACAAATATAATCTGCTTTGAAGCATTTAGTTTAAAGGCTTTGTCTATAAGTGAAGTAAAGTTATCTATTGAATCAGCCTTGCAAATTATGGAGCCCCCCGTAAATACTATAACAGTAACTAAACACAAAAATAAATATTTCAATTTAATTACTTCCTTGTTAATCATTTAAATATTTTCTAAATTAATCCACCCTCTAAAGACCAGGTCTTAATGCCTTCTATTTTTATCTTTATAATTTCGCCAATCAAGCTCATATTTCCTTCAAAGTTAACAATTTTATTTTCTCGGGTTCTTCCTGTAAGTATCTTGTTGTTATTCTTGCTTACACCTTCGACAAGTACCTCTACTTCCTTATTCATGTATGTTTCATTAATTTGCTTGCTGATTTCATTCTGAAGCTTCAAAAGTCTTTGGAACCTCTCCTTTTTCAATTCTTCAGATATTTGCCCCGGCATTTTTGCAGCAGGAGTCCCTGTCCTTTTTGAATACAGAAAGGTATATGCAGAATCAAATCTGACTTCTTTTAGAATACTTAAGGTGTCTTCAAAGTCTTCTTCAGTCTCCCCTGGAAATCCTACTATTATATCTGTTGTCAGAGCTATATTGGGAATACTTTCCTTAACCTTTGAAACCAGTGCAAGGTAATCTTCCTTTGTGTATCTCCTGTTCATCTCTTTTAATATTTTCGTACTGCCTGCCTGAAAAGGAAGATGCAAGTGCTCACAAACCTTAACACAATCCCTCATGGCGTAAATCAATTCATCTGAAAGGTCCTTTGGATGAGAAGTCATAAACCGGATTCTTTCAATTCCGTTTACGCTGTCAAGCTCCCGAAGAAGCTTTGCAAAGCTTATGCCCTCACCAAGATCCTTTCCATATGAATTGACATTCTGCCCTAATAGAGTTATCTCCTTAAAGCCTTGAGCCCCTAATGCAGTTACCTCTTTCACAATATCTTCAATTCCCCTGCTTCTTTCTCTTCCCCTGACATAAGGAACGATACAGTATGAACAAAAGTTGTTGCAGCCGTACATTATAGTGACCCAGGCCTTTACACCTTCCTTTCTTTCAACAGGAACACCTTCAACAATTTGACCGGTAGAATCCCAAACATCAACCACTGTGTCTCTTTTATCCAATACTTTATACATAAGCTCAGGAAACTTATAAAGGTTATGGGTTCCAAATATCAGATCCACATGTCTGTATGTATTCCTGATATGTTTTACAACCTCTTCCTGCTGCATCATACATCCGCACACCGCAACCACAAGATCAGGGTTATTCCTTTTAAGATGTTTTAATGGACCTAAATGTCCATAAACCTTCAGCTCGGCATTTTCCCTTACACAGCAGGTATTATATATAACCAAATCACTTTCATTCATATTATCCGTTTGGGCATATCCCATTTCATTAAGCATTCCGGAAAGTTTTTCCGAGTCATGCTCATTCATCTGACAACCAAAAGTAGCAATATAATAGAGCTTTTTCTTTCCTGTTTGCATTTCTGTCCGATAATTAATTTCCTTTACCTCTTCACCGAACTGCTTCTGCCTTATAATTTCT
>JAAZCB010000635.1 GCA_012513545.1 Clostridiaceae bacterium | reverse complement strand
AGTTTTGCGTATCACCGTGAAGGTGTTATGTACACACGCACACCATTCCACATATTATAACATTCTTAATGTATAAATCCAGCATATAGTTAATCATAACTTCCCATCATGACAACTCAAACTGACCGGTATATAACTGATAGTATTTTCCACGCTGCTCAATCAGTTCATCATGACTGCCTCGCTCTATCACTTCACCGTTCTCGAGCACCATAATTGCATTTGCGTTTCGCACTGTTGAAAGTCGATGCGCAATAACAAAAACAGTACGCCCCTTCATCAACTCATCCATACCTCTTTCGATATGAGACTCGGTTCTGGTATCGATTGAACTTGTAGCTTCATCCAATATCAGTACAGGAGGATTGGCTATTGCTGCACGTGCAATTGCGATTAACTGGCGCTGTCCCTGGCTCAGGTTGGAACCATCTGAAATCAGCATAGTATCATAGCCTTGCGGCAAATGTCGGATAAAGCTATGAGCATTAGCCAGCTTTGCGGCGGCAATTACTTCGTCATCAGTTGCATTAAGCCTTCCATAGCGAATGTTTTCACGAACCGTACCGGTAAATAGATGAGTATCCTGCAATACCATTGCAAGAGAACGCCTCAAGTCATCTTTTTTAATCTTATTGATGTTGATACCGTCATAGCGGATTTTACCGTCCGGTACATCATAAAAGCGGTTAATCAGGTTGGTTATAGTCGTTTTGCCTGCACCTGTAGAACCCACAAAGGCAATTTTTTGTCCCGGCTTGGCAAACAGCGAAATCCCACGCAAAACCAATTTGTTCTCGTCATAACCGAAATTAACATCCTCAAAGCGAACATCTCCTGTGAGTTCAGTATAGGTCAAGGTACCATCGTGGTGAGGATACTTCCAGGCCCATACCCCGGTAATTTCTTCGGTTTCAGTTAATGTACCGTCCTGATTTTTAATTACATTTACCAGAGTAACATACCCTTCATCCTGCTCAGGCTTTTCATCGATGACTTCGAAAATACGCTCAGCTCCAGCTAGAGATGCAAGAATACTGTTAAACTGCTGGCTGATTTGGGTAATAGGCTGTGAAAAGGAACGGCTGTATTGCAGGAACGATGCTATTGTGCCAATATCCATACGTCCTGAAATAACCAACATAGCACCTACAGAAGCAGTAAGTGCATAATTAAAATATGAAATGTTACCCATGATAGGCATAATGACACTTGCATATGTATTCGCATTTGTTGAAGCGTGGCGCATGTTTTCATTCAATTCCAGGAACTTGATTTTTGACTCGTTCTCATGGCAGAAAACCTTTACTACCTTCTGACCCTCAATCATCTCCTCAATATAACCATTTATCTCACCAACAGCTTTTTGTTGCTTTTTAAAGTTCACAGCACTTTTTCTCCCAATTGTCTTTATAACTGCAAACATCACAAACAGCATAACAATGATCAAAATTGTCAATATCGGACTTAAGACAAGCATCATTACAAAGGTGCCTGAAATCGAAATAGCAGAGGACATAAGCTGTGTAGCGCCGTTACTGATAGCCTCACGCAGGGTGTCAACATCATTGGTGTAGCGGCTCATAAGCTCACCATGAGTATGTGTATCAAAATATTTAATTGGCAGATCCTGCATTTTGTCAAAAAGCTCCTTGCGGATTTCATTAAGCGTACCATGGCAGATTTTAATCATTATGCGGCTGTATAAATATGAAGATAATACTCCAACAAGATATACAGCACAAATAGTCAAAATCATCCTGATAAATGGTCCGAAATCAGCCTCTTGCGAGTTCTTGCCAATAAGCGGTATAATACATTCATTTATAATTGGCTTCAAAAAGTAAGTACCTACCACGCCGGCAGCAGAACTAACAATTACAAAGAATGCTACAAGAAGCAACATCCATTTGTCTTCAAGCATATATTCAAAAATACGTTTCAACGTTTTGCCGACACTTTTAGGTTTTTGGAAATTATGGGGTTTTCCTCCTGGTCTTGACATTACGCAGTCACCCCTTTCTGTTGAGAATAGTATATTTCCTGATAAATGTGGTTGTTTTCAAGCAGTTCGTCATGAGTACCTATTGCATTAACTCTTCCATCATCCAACATTATTATTTTATCGGCATCTCTTACTGAAGTAATCCTCTGTGCAATGATAAGGGTAGTAACATCTTTGCTGTATTTACGCAGTGCTTCACGTATTTTGGCATCGGTTGCAGTATCTACCGCACTTGTGCTGTCATCCAAAATTAATATCCTGGGATTTTTTAAGAGTGCCCTGGCAATACAGATACGCTGTTTTTGTCCACCAGAGACGTTTACACCGCCTTGCCCAAGGTCAGTCTCATATCCATTGGTGAAGCTTGTAATAAAGTTATGGGCACACGTTGCCTTACATGCGGCTATAATCTGTTCATCGGTGGCATCAGGGTTGCCCCACTTCAAATTATCTTTAATTGTGCCGGAAAACAGCACATTTTTTTGAAGTACCATGGCAACGGAATTTCTAAGCTCATCCAGCTTGTAATTCCGTACGTCAACTCCCCCGACAAGAACCCTGCCGCTTGTTACATCATAAAGTCTCGGTATGAGTTGTACCAACGTAGATTTGGAAGAGCCTGTTCCTCCAATAATACCGATGGT
>JAAZCB010000634.1 GCA_012513545.1 Clostridiaceae bacterium | reverse complement strand
CTTAATAATTTAGAAAATAAAGAGGCAAAAAGAGGATTTTTTTATGTCCTCAACGAATTATATTAAGTAGAGGTGGGAAAAATGATTATTAGTACCAGTACAACCATTGCCTATAAGTGTCCATCGTGTGGAACATTTCAGTTTACCGGGTTATCACTTTTTGAATTATCTTATAAAAAGGAGCATGGATTTGCGTGCAGATGCAATGGATCTTTACTGGTTGCTTCAAAGGATACATCCTCAAGCTACAGATTTACCATACCATGTATTAGCTGTGGAACGGACCATATATACTTTGTAAGCAGGAAAGACCTGATGGCAAGTGATATTATAGTATTTAACTGTCCTGAAACAGGGATGCAGCAATTCTTTATCGGAAATGACAGTTATGTAAGAGAGCGGGTAGATAACCTTGAAAGGGAATTTGATGAATTAATCAACATGTTTGGATATGATAACTATTTTAAGAATACTCAGGTTATGTTTGATTCACTTAATATTTTACACGACATAGCGGAAAAAGGTAATTTATTTTGTGAATGTGGAAACAAAGATATTGAATTATTATTACTTTCTGATAAAATTTATTTAAGGTGTAAAAAGTGTCCTGGAAGTAAAATTATATATGCAGCATCAAATGAACATTTGAAAGAAAACTTGTTGATCAAGCAGATACTGCTTTTTGATGAGGAGCAGTCTTTAGAAATAAAGAATCCTGAGCTTTTATTCAGAAAAAGAGATGGGAAATAACTAAATATTTTTATTTATAGGGTGCTATAATAATTAGTAAATGTTTAAAATGGGGAAAATCTATTTGAATACTTTGTAATATTAATAATGTAAAATCACATTCATTCTATCGACTTATTCTTGTAAAAAAAAACTGAGTTTGAATATAAGCGATGTTTCTTTTCTTCATGGTCATTCCAATCAGGAAAGATCGGGTTCATTGAGGAACTCTGGAAACGTTATTATTCAATTCTTTAAGTAAATAGTATAAAATATTTGCAAAAAGTATAAAAAAGATATTTTTGTAAATATTATGATTGACAAATATGCATCACGTTGATATAATAGCTATTGCTTATAGAGATACTCAAAGATTCTCCTCGAAGTATTAACCTTTCTGGATATAAAGGTTTTACTATAATTATCTGATTGAATGAACTCCCTATTAATTGGAAATATATATTATGTATAAGTAAGGTGGTGTAATATGGAGGATATTAATCTTAGAGACAAGACGCTGGAAGATTTACGGTATATAGCGAAGATGATGGGTTTAAAAAACATATCGAGATATAAAAAAAATGACTTGATTGAAAAAATATTGGAACATGGAATCAATACACCTGATAATACCGTTGAAAGAAATATACAGGAAGCAAAAGCGTCTGAAACTTTGGAAAGAAAACCGGATAGCAATGAGGCGAAAGACCGGGAAGAAGAAGGTACGATAGATGTTGCAAAGGACAGACAAGACTCTGAGCCCACGCAGTCGCAGGAAACCAATGTTGTATTGAGGAAATCAAAAAGAGGAAGGCCCAAAACTGTAAAACCTGTTGAGGAAGTTGTAAATGAGCCTTCACGTGAGACTTCAAAGGAACCGGAAAAAGCTGGGGATACCGTTGAGGACAATAATCCGGATAAGGATCAGAAAGCCGGGCAGGATAAGATTCAGGCTGTTGAACCAATTGAAGAAAAGGAACCTGTTAAAGATGTGCCTCCGGTTCAGAAAAATTACTTTCAAAAGGCTGAAGAAAAACGAGAACAAAAGCCTGATGTTAAAATTGAAGTTGAGGCTGAAAAACCCAGAGTTGAAAAAAGATATGTTGAATAGAGAAGAGATAATGAAAACAATCCTCAGGGTAATGGCTTTGAGAAGATTGAAAGTGATGATCCTGTTGAGGGAGTTTTAGAGGTGCTTCCTGATGGTTATGGCTTTTTAAGGAGTGATAATTATTTATCCGGACCTAAGGATGTATATGTATCACCTTCGCAAATCAGAAGGTTTAATCTTAAGACCGGAGACAAGATAAAAGGTAAAGGCAGAATTCCTAAAGAGGGAGAAAAGTTTCAGGCATTGCTATATGTGCAGACTGTAAATGGTGATCCCCCGGAAGCTGCTACCAGGAGAACTCCATTTGAATACTTGACTCCTATATATCCTGAACAGAGAATTACTCTTGAAACGTCACCAAGAGAGTTATCAACAAGATTGATAGATCTAATAGCACCTATCGGAAAAGGTCAGCGCGGAATGATTGTTTCACCTCCTAAAGCAGGTAAAACGATTCTCTTAAAGAAGATTGCCAATGCGATAACCAACAATTATCCTGAAATAGAGCTTATTGTTCTTCTTATCGACGAAAGGCCGGAAGAAGTTACAGACATGCAGCGTTCCATAAAAGGGGAAGTTATTTATTCCACTTTTGATGAAGTGCCGGAACACCATATAAAAGTTGCCGAAATGGTTTTGGAAAGGGCTCAAAGGCTTGTCGAACAGAAGAAGGATGTTGTTATTCTGCTAGACAGTATAACAAGGCTTGCAAGGGCTTATAATCTTACCATACCTCCAACGGGAAGAACCCTGTCGGGAGGACTTGACCCCGGTGCACTTCATAAGCCGAAGAGATTTTTCGGTGCGGCCAGGAATATTGAAAATGGCGGAAGTCTTACCATAATGGCGACTGCTCTTATTGAAACCGGAAGCAGAATGGACGATGTTATATTTGAAGAGTTCAAGGGAACCGGTAATATGGAACTTCACCTCGATAGAAGGTTGTCTGAAAAAAGAATATTCCCTGCAATTGACATTAACAGGTCCGGAACAAGAAGAGAAGAGCTTCTCCTTGATCAAAGGGAACTTGAAAGCATCTGGGCTATAAGAAAGGCAATGAGCAATATGGGAACCGCAGAGGTAGCTGAAATGATTATAAACCGCCTGATGCAGACAAAAACCAATGTCGAGTTTGTTAACAGCATTAATGTGGCATTTGTTGAAAAATAGTTCTTGCATGAACAAGATAATTATGTTAAAATGTTTGTTGCGCCATAAATACAATATGTTAACGTATAAAATATATTGATTAATATATTAATAATAAAAGAACGGCAAAATTGTATTTTTTAAGGTTATGTGAAAGAAGGTGAAAAAGATGAGAGAAGGTATTCATCCAAAATACGAAAAGACTGTTATAAAATGTGCCTGTGGTGCAGCTTATGAAACAGGTTCAACAAAGAAGGATGTTCATGTTGAAATTTGTTCGAGTTGTCATCCTTTCTTTACAGGTAAACAGAAGCTTATAGACACTGGCGGACGTGTTGATAAGTTTAAAAAGAGATTTGGAATTGTTGATAAGTAAAAAAAATAATTATTATTATTAAGAAGCAGGAAGACATTTTTTTAGAGTTTGTCTTCTTGTTTTGTTTTATTTAATTATTTAGACCTCCTGCTTAGCTAATAGTTTACCCGGACAAGCCAGAAGGTTATATTCTTGTTGCTCCAGCCCAAATCCCATGGCACTCTGTATCTGTCTGTATTGTGACAGTTAACAAGAGTGTAGCCCTTTGAGTCAGCCCCTGTTACAACAGAAATGTGTGTAACCTTTCCTTTCTTTTCATAAGCTACATAGTCACCGGGAAGAAGTTTGAAGGATTCTTTAAAAACTTTATTGTAAGAGCCCCGTGCTATCAAGGAGGCTCTGTTGCTGTTTAGCATATAGCTGTTGAAGGCATGTGCGTTAACCCATGCCTTACTGCCGTCCTTTTCATATTTCCAGGTACCGTTTTTCTTAAATTTGGCACCCTCGTAAAGGACCTGTGAGGCAAAGTTTGCACAGTCACCGCCCAGGGGATTATAGTCCTTGTATTTTTTATTGTAGGAAAATCCATATTCTTCATCCGCAGCGACACCGCAATATTGATCTGCATATTGAACAGCGCTGATTCTCCTCTCATTAAGGTTTGAAAAGTTCCTGGGGCTTAATGAGAGAAGGAATTTCTTAAATTCATCAGTCTTGATATTATCCAGGTTTAAAGAGTCTGCAAACGGATCTGTATACCACTCTTTGGTTATAAGCTGCAAATCATTGAAGTTGTCAAGGTTTAAGGAGTGATAAGTTCCTATTCGGAACAAATTGATGGTTTCAGGGCTATTTTCATAGGTATACATGTATTCGGTAGAAGCTATAAAATTATAAGAATAGCCTGAAGCTCTTTTTTTAATATATCTTATTTTTACTTTAGATTTTATGTTTGTAAATGTAATACCCTGTTTATCGGCAAAAAGATGAAGGTACTTCATCTTTTTCAGCTGATGCTCATATGCCCAGGTACCTAGTTTGGTATTCTTGTCGTTCAGTTTTTCAATTGAGTCAATGTCTTTATCAAGAAAGGCTTTGTTTCTCAGTTCAAGTATGTTTTCAATCAAGCTTATATGCTCCTCATCAATTGCTATACAAGGAAGGGTATCTGAGGTGCTGTATAGAGACATGCTGAAAATACAAATAACCGCAATTAATATAAAACTGATCAGGAAGGATTTTTTAAATACTAAAAACACAAACATGACATTACTCCTTATACTATATTCATAAAATTATATGAATAAGAATCCATGGAAAGTATAGAAAAATAATTTTAGAAGAATTAATTTTATGGATGTCTGTTTTGCATACTTTCTGTTTCTGTAGTATTATGAAAATAATACTTGGAAGTTACATCCGGAAGAAGGAATATAGATGAAGAAAATTATACTCAGGATATTGATATTTATTGTGGTTACAGTAGTGTATATGTTTGCAGAGTCATATATGCTTTTAATAAAAACAGTTGATTTAAAGGATAGCGATATTCCTTTGCCCTTTGACAGTAAAAAGATTGTTTTTGTTTCTGACATACATCATGGACCTCATTTCTCCAAAAAGAGAATTGGAAAGCTTGTTAATAGGATAAACAGTTTGAAGCCTGATATTATACTTCTAGGTGGCGACTATGTGGAAAATGATGCTAAATATATAAAGCCATGCTTTGAAGAGCTTCAATACTTGAATGCACCTCTTGGAGTGTTCGGAGTTCTTGGAAATCACGACCACTCGAAGGATGTATCAATGGTGGAAGAAGAAATGAAGAAAGCAGGCATTACTCTTCTTAAAAACAAAGCTGAGTGGGTTTCGGTAAAAGATGGAGGGATCAAAATAGGAGGAGTGGATGACCTTTATTTTGGACGAAAAGATATTGGACCTACTGTAAATGATGTACAGGAAGAGGATTTTGTTATTTTACTGTCTCATAATCCTGATTATGCCGAAAAAATAAAAAACAATAAAATTGATATTGTCCTAAGCGGACATACCCACGGAGGACAGATAACTTTATTTGGACTTTGGGCTCCCTATATTCCTTCAAATTATGGTCAAAAATACAGGAGCGGTATGGTTGAGACCGACTATACCAAAGTATATGTCAGCAAAGGTGTTGGTACAAATGTCTTTCCCCTCAGATTTTTTACCCATCCCGAGATAACTGTTATTAATCTTATAAAAGAATAGTGTTTCTCAAATACCAGTTAGCATACAAATACTTAGAGTCTGTTAAATCATAGGTATTCCTTGGTTTTCAGCTTGCATAGGCAATTTGTGGATACTCTTTTAGTATGAATTCTAAATAATTTTTTTATATGGAACCTTTTATTCAGTATAACCGTCTTAATATATAAATAACTCAATTTTACGCATTATGCTTTATGGTAAGTTGAGTAAAAAAATACAAGGAGTGAGATATCATGAATAAAAGAATAGCTCTTGTTTTATCGTTTGTGATGCTTTTTACGGCATTCATGCCTGTTTATACATCAGCGGCAGGTGACGCAGGTTTGGAAGATGCCATAAAAAGAGTAAAGGAGTTTTTCCCTATTCCCGACAGCATGAAGGACTTTTACTATAGCGCAAACACCAGCGGTGATAAAAAAGTCTGGAACCTTAACTGGAACTCAAAAGAGGAAATGGGCGGAAGTATTTCAGCAACGGTTAACAGCGAAGGTGACATTTTAAGCTTCAACCAATACAGTTATGTGGATTATGGCAGTATAAAGAAGCTTCCGAAGATAAGCAGACAGGAGGCAAAGGCTGTCGCAGAGGGAATTATAAATAAACTGAACCCGGGGATTTTGAAGGAACTCAAAATTTCTGAAGAAACAGTGCAGTCGATAAATGACGAAACATACTATTTTAATTACACCAGATTGTATAACGGAATTCCTTTTCCTGCCAATTATATTAATGTATACATTAACCGTCAAACAGGAGAGCTCCAGAGCTACAACAAGTCATGGACGAAAGACGGGAATTTTCCGTCGAATGACAAGGCAATAAGCATTGATAAGGCTCAGGAAGCGTACATTAAAAACCTTGGTTTAAGGCTTACATACAATGTTGCATTTAAAAATGACGAAATGAGAATTTACCCGGCATTTACCCCGATATATAACACAAACTATTATATCGACGCTTTTACAGGTGAAAGAATTAACCTTAATTATTTTTACGGTGTACGTGCGGGCGGCAATACTATGGGTCTTACCAAGGAAGCGGCAATGAAAGACGAGGCCCAGATAGTTCTAAGTCCCGAGGAAATAAAGGCTATTGATGAGGTCTCGAATCTTTTAGACCAGGATGAGGCTGAGAAAATTGCAAGAAGCCTAAGCATCCTGGGACTCGATGACAGTTATAAGGTTGGAAGTGCAGGGCTTAACAGAAGCTGGCCAGTAAAGAAGGATTTTGTCTGGAATTTCTATTTTCAGAAGGAAAGCAAGGGTGAGGAGGAGGATTACTACCCTGTATATGTATCCTTGAACGCAAAAACTGGTGAAATCATAAGCTTTAATGCAGCAAATGCAAATAAGCCTGATGAAAAGGCGAAATATGACAAAACGGCTTCAAAAGAGGCTGTGGACAAATTTTTAACCGATTTTGCCCCTTTGAAATACAATGAAATAGAATATGAAGAAGCGAACAATGATATAGTAATGCCTGATGAAGAAGGTGAAGCACCGAAAACATACAGCTTCAGTTACGTAAGAAAAGTAGACGGAATTCCTTTTCCTGATAATGGTATCAACGTTTTGTATGATGCTGTCAGCGGTAAAGTAATTAGCTATAATTTGAACTGGTACAGCGATGTTGAGTTCCCGTCCACTAAAGAGGCTATTTCTATTGATAAAGTATATGAAAGCTTTTTTAGCAACATAGGATTAGAGCTTCAGTATTACATGGGAAGATCAGACATTATCTACGCCAAGATGGCTGGAGTGGAACCTGATGTGAAAGAAGAAATAAAACTGGTTTATGCAGTCAAGAAAGACAAGCCTGTGTCCTTTGACTTAAACGGTGCTATTCTGGACTACGACGGAGAACCTTACAAGGAAAAGAAAGCTGTGGAATACAAGGACATTTCCGGGCACTATGCCGAG
>JAAZCB010000633.1 GCA_012513545.1 Clostridiaceae bacterium | reverse complement strand
CCAACTGATGCCAGGGACATCAGTGCATTTCTATATGCATTAATAAAACCTTCTTTAACCACATATTTTGTTGTTCGTAACTTCATCTTCGTACTGTCCTTTCTCCTGGTCTCTTACTATTTGACCCTTATCAATAGCAATTACTCTTTTCTTCATTGTATCAACTATACCCTTTTCATGTGTGGCAACAATAACTGTAGTTCCTCTGTAATTTACTTCCGAAAGCAGCTTCATAATCTCCCAGGATGTTTCGGGATCCAAATTTCCTGTAGGTTCATCAGCTATCAGTAAGGCAGGATTATTGACAAGAGCTCTGGCTAGAGCCACTCTCTGCTGTTCCCCACCTGATAGCTGGTTTGGATAAGCATTTGCTTTTTTACTTAAGCCAACAAGAGCAAGCGCCATCGGAACCTGCCTTCTGATTTCTTTAGGCATGGCTTCGGTTATCTGCATGGCAAAGCCAACATTTTCATATACAGTTTTGTTCGGAAGAAGTCTGAAATCCTGAAAAACTACGCCTATGCTTCTTCTCAAATAAGGGACCTGCTTTCTATTAAGAGAAGATACCTGATAACCGTTTACAAATACTTCTCCCTCAGTAGGGTCTTCCTCCTTCATGATAAGCTTGAGCATGGTAGATTTTCCCGAGCCGCTCGAACCGACGATGAAGGCAAACTCACCTTTATTTATTGTAAGGTTTATATTATTAAGCGCCAAAGTACCATTAGGGTATGTCTTTGAAACAGATTTAAACTCAATCACTTCTATCCCCCCAAGAGGCTGATTTGTATATATTAAATATATTCTTCAAATCTACTCAAAAACCTCTTTTTTCATTATATCACATTCATCTTTTATTATATTACACAGTTCATCAAATTTCACCAAGGCTTTAAGAATAATTCTTTTCACCCTAAACTCCTGCTTAGCTGTTGTCGAGATATTTCTTCACAAGCATAGCCACTTTAAAAATAATGGCATCATCAAACATCCTAAGGTCAAGTCCTGTACTTTTCTGAATCTTGTCCAGCCTGTAAACCAATGTGTTTCTGTGTATATACAACTGCCTCGATGTCTCGCTCACATTCAGGTTGTTTTCAAAAAACTTTTGAATGGTGTACATGGTTTCAGAGTCTAATGACTCAAATGACCCATCTTTAAATACCTCATTAAGGAACAATTTGCATAATGTTGTCGGAAGCTGAAATATAAGCCTTCCTATACCAAGCCTGTTATAATTTATAACAGACTTCTCATTGTCAAAAATTCCCCCTATCAACAGGGCCATCTGAGCCTCCTTAAAGGAGCGCCCAATATCTTTTATATTCTCTGCAACAGTACCGATTCCAACTTTTACTCTGGCCATCAGTTCGGTTGACAAGGTATCGACAATTATTTTTGATGTCTTGTCAATTTCCCTAAAATCGCAATTATTCTTCAATTCTTTAATAAGCACCGTCGTCTCATCGTCTAATATTATCATAAAATCTTTGTTTTTTCCAGGGAATAATCTCTCAATTATTACATGTGCATAAATATCTTTAGTTATCTCAGTCTTAATTAGAAATACTATCCTGCAGACATTATTTGTAAGATGCAGTTCTTTAGCTCTTAGCGTTATGTCTCCAGGTAGAATATTATCCATAATAATACCTTTTATAAAACTGATTTTATCATATTTTTCGTCATAATACGCCTTGATATTGGCTGCATTAATGGATATCAGTGAAAGATATTTTGCATTGTTCTCGTCACAAGCTTCAATATAAGCAATAAACTCAAGCTTGTTTTTTACATAAACCTTCTGAAAAATCTTATTTTCAAGTTCAACAACAGAGTCTCTGCTTGCAAAGATTTCATTAATGCGCGAAATACTTTTCCCGGCTTTGCTGCTATTTGAACAAGCCAGAATTAGTCCTGTATCGTCTAAAATTCCAAATTCACAATCAACAATGTCACGTATCTGACTTATAAAATTTTGAAACAACTTAACGGACATAATTTCCCCCGTCTAAAAACATATTTTTATTAAGCCTCTATTAATCATCTATATAATTATATGTAATAAATACAAAAAATACATTATATAATTATTAATATTATCAAAGCCTCAATTTTATTATACACAAAAAAATAAAAAGGGAAAGTTAAAAATACCTTCCCTTTTTTACTAGAAATTCAATTTTTATGTACTTAAATTAATTCATTATAGTCGTTTCTGTTTCCTTGTCAAACAAGTGGATTTTATTGGTATCAAATGCAAGTTTAATAATGTCTCCCACCCTTGCTTTTGATCTCGGGTTAACCTTTGCTGTTATGTCCATATCTCCAATAACCACATAAAGCAGTGTTTCAGATCCGAGCATTTCAACAACCTCAACCCTTGCAGTTACTATACTGTCAGACATTGATTCAAGGTAAACTGCTTCATCATGAACATTTTCAGGACGGATACCCATAACTACTTCCTTACCGATATATTCACTGCCCTCAAGTCTCTTTGCTTTTCCTTCAGGAAGCTTTATATCATCCTTGCCAAACAGGAGGTGAACTTCATCACCACGTTTTTCAACCTTTGCATTAATAAAGTTCATCTGAGGGCTTCCGATAAATCCTGCAACGAACATGTTGTTAGGTCTTTCGTAAAGGTTTGTCGGTGTGTCAACCTGCTGAATGTATCCATCTTTCATAACTACTATTCTTGTACCCATTGTCATAGCTTCTGTCTGGTCATGGGTAACATATATGAAAGTAGTCTGAAGCTTCTGGTGCAGCTTGCTTATCTCAGTTCTCATCTGAACTCTGAGCTTGGCATCAAGGTTGGATAACGGCTCATCGAGCAAGAATACTTTTGGTTCGCGCACAAGTGCACGTCCAAGAGCAACCCTCTGTCTTTGTCCTCCGGACAACGCCTTTGGCTTTCTTTCAAGGAGATGTTCAATATCGAGAATTTTTGCTGCTTCCAAAACTCTTCTTTTGATATCGTCCTTTGGTAATTTTCTCAACTTCAAACCAAAAGCCATGTTATCAAATACAGACATGTGTGGATACAGCGCATAGTTCTGGAATACCATCGCTATGTCTCTGTCTTTAGGTGATACATCGTTAACAAGTTTGTCTCCTATAAACAACTCACCTTCAGTTATTTCCTCCAATCCTGCGACCATTCTCAAAGTTGTACTCTTACCACAACCGGATGGTCCAACCAATATAATAAATTCCTTATCCTCGATATCTAAATTAAAGTCATTAACTGCCGTAACGCCGCCTGAATATCTTTTATAAATGTTTTTTAGCTTAACGCCTGCCATATTTATTCCCTCCCAGTATTATACGATCTTTTATATAAATAAATATATCACTTTAGCCAAGTCTCAACTAGTATACTTTTTAACAAAATTAATTTTTCCTATTTAGTAACTTTGCATAAAACATGTACTTCTTATTATAAAATGTCGCAAAGGATTATATTATATGTAAAATGTTATAATAAAAATGCTTTCGCAGATTTGATTTATTTTATAATGAATGTAAATGTATATTGAATTTTTATACAGAGAAATGTATAATTATTAAATCAAACATTTTAGTTTGTTTTATATAATTTATGGTTTATACATTTATTAATGATGCCAATATTTTAAGCAGAACAAAAGCATTTTAAGCTTAAAACATTAGATCTTTCTAAACATAAACCATATGGTAAATGTATCAGTTTTTATTCAAAAGGAATTCAGGAGGCAATTTTTATGATTAATGTAGGTATAATTGGAGCTACAGGTTACGTAGGTATAGAGATAGTCCGTCTACTTCAGAATCATCCGGATATCAATATCAGTGTAGTGGTATCGCAAAGCTTTGTGGGCCAGAAGATATCAGAGGTATATCCACACCTTAAAAATGTGTTTGACATGGAATGTGAAAATCTTGACATAGACAGAATCGCCGAAAAGGCTGACATATTCATTACTGCACTACCCCATGGTGTTTCAAAAGAGGTAATACCTAAGCTTATAGAGAAGGGAAAAAGGATTATTGATCATAGCGGAGATTTCAGATTTAAATCAGTTGAGGTATATGAAAAGTGGTATAACACTAAGCACGGAATGCCTCACCTTCTGGACATCTCGGTTTATGGTCTTCCCGAACTTCACCGTGAGGAAATTAAAAATGCCAGGATAATCGGAAACCCAGGGTGTTATCCTACCTGCTCAATACTTGGCATAGCGCCTTTGTTAAGAGAAAAGCTTATTGAAACCAAAAACATAATAATTGATGCCGCATCAGGCGTATCAGGTGCCGGCAGGTCAACAGAGCTGCCATACCAGTTCTGTGAATGCACCGAAAATTACAAAGCCTATAAGGTTTCAACTCACAGGCACACTTCGGAAATTGAGCAGGAGCTTTCATTGCTGGCAGGCAGCGAAATTTTAGTCTCCTTTACGCCTCACCTTGTACCAATGAAAAGAGGTATGCTGTCTACTATTTATGCAAACCTCACCAGCGAAAAAACAACTTCCCAGTTGTTGGACCTTTACCGTGAATTTTATAAGGATGAGTTTTTTGTAAGGATACTCGATGAAGGTAAATTACCGGAAACAAAGTTCGTATCAGGCTCAAATTATATTGACATAGGGCTTGTTGTTGATAAAAGGCTGAACAGGGTTGTTATTCTTTCTGCACTTGATAATCTTGGTAAAGGCGCTTCAGGCCAGGCTGTACAAGACCTGAATATAATATGTGGACTGCCCGAGTATACAGGACTTACTGCTGCGGGAT
>JAAZCB010000632.1 GCA_012513545.1 Clostridiaceae bacterium | reverse complement strand
TACAAACTGGGTAGCCCCGCTGGGCAAAAACGTCGATGAATTCGAAATAGAACTGGCTGAAAAGGTAGGGATTAAAGCAGCAGCCGCCTTATCATCAGGCACAGCAGCCATCCACCTGGCAATAAAAGCAGCCGGTGTAGGCGCAGGGGACATCGTATTTTGCCCCAGTCTGACCTTCTCAGCTACTGCTAATCCAATTATTTATCAAAATGCCATCCCGGTCTTTATCGACAGCGATTATGAGACCTGGAACATGAGCCCTGAGGCTTTGGAGAAAGCTTTTAAGAAGTATCCAAAAGTCAAGGCAGTATTAGTGGTTCACTTATACGGCTTGTCAGCTGATATTGATAAGATCCTAAAGTTATGTCTCGAACATAACGTTCCCCTGATCGAAGATGCAGCTGAATCATTAGGAACTACATATAAAGGAAGATACACCGGAACCTTTGGTGATTATGGAATCTATTCCTTCAACGGCAACAAAATCATCACCACATCAGGCGGAGGCATGCTGGTAAGCAATAATGAAGAAAAAATAGCCAAGGTCCGCTTCTGGGCAACCCAGAGCAGAGACACCGCTCGCCACTATCAGCACAGCGAACTGGGCTTCAATTACCGCATGAGCAATATTGTAGCTGGGATTGGCCGGGGACAGCTTAAGGTTTTAGATAAAAGAGTAGAGAAGAAAAAAGCAATATACGAATTCTACAAACGCGAACTGGGAAATCTCCCGGGAGTAGAATTGATGCCGATTAATGACTGGAACCATCCAAACTACTGGCTTAGCTGCATGACATTAAGCGGCAATGTAAAACCATTGGATATAATGGTGGCACTGGAAAAAGAAAACATCGAATCCAGACCCATCTGGAAACCGATGCACATGCAGCCCTTCTTCGAAAAGTATGATTTTATCGGAGAAGGCGTTTCAAAAGAGATCTTCGAAGACGGCGTCTGCCTTCCAAGTGACACCAAGATGACCGAAGAAGATCTAAACCGGATAATGACAATAATCAAGAAACTATTTTAAAAACCATAGAAAGGGATATTGGTAGTTAATAAACAATGGTTTACAATTGCTCCACTATCGTTTAACAATTGCTCAACAACCGCTTAACCATTGTTAAACTATCGTTCAACCATTGTTATGTACAGAACATATATAAAGCGCCCAATGGATTTCATCCTGGCACTCTGTGCCATTATTGTACTATCGCCGATCTTATTGATCGTAGCTTTGCTTGTAAGAATAAAACTAGGCAGCCCGATTATATTTAAGCAGCAGCGCCCGGGATTGAATGAAAAGATCTTTAACATTTATAAATTCAGGACTATGACGGATGAAAAAGATGAAAACGGAGAATTCTTGCCGGACAGTCAACGTCTAACCAAATTCGGACGAATGCTCAGATCCACATCTTTGGATGAACTGCCAGAGCTTTTTAATATTTTAAAAGGTGATATGAGTGTAATTGGACCGAGACCATTACTTGTTCAGTATCTGCCATTATATGACGAACAGCAAAAACGCCGCCATGAGGTAAGACCGGGCTTATCTGGACTAGCTCAGATCAGCGGCAGAAATGCCATCACCTGGGAAGATAAGTTTGATCTTGATGTTAAATATGTAGATAACATAAGTTTTATTGGAGATTGGGTATTAATTTTGAAAACTATTATCAAGACTTTTGAAAGAGAAGGAATAAGCTCAGATAATGATGCTACAATGCCTGAGTTTATGGGGAATTTAAATCATTAATAAAAGGGGTAAACGACTAGATGGATTCTAAAGTAAAAGATTTAGTGATAATCGGTGCAGGTGATTTTGGCCGTGAAGTTGCAGCATTGGTAGCTAATATAAATGAAGTTAAAAAGCAGTGGAACTTCAAGGGATTTGTTGATGACGCATTAAAAGGCACCACTATAGAAGGATTCCCTATCATTGGGAGAATTGATTCCATATACAATATGAATCCAAAGCCTTACGTTGTTATATCGATTGCAAATACCAGAATTAAAAAATCAATCGCTCAAGAATTATCAAGAAACGATGTACCTTTAGCAATCCTTGTTCATCCTTCAGTAATAATATCTGATCATGTTGAATTAGGAGGTGGAAGTATTGTTTCAGCCGGAACAATATTTGCTATTAATACAAATTTAGGAGAACATTGTATTCTGAATCTTGGGTGCAGAATAGGTCATGACACCATTATTGGAAATTATTCCAGTTGTATGCCTGGAACTAATTTAGCAGGTAAAGTAAATGTAGGTGAAGGTTGTTACTTTGGACTCAATACCTGTGTAATCAACGGATTGGAAATAGGAGAGTGGAGTACAATAGGTGCCGGTGCTGCTGTTGTAAGAGATATTCCAGCGCATTCGCTTGCAGTTGGGGTTCCGGCAAAGGTTATTAAAAAGTTAGATAGTTGATTATTGAAAGGATTATTGATAGATGGAAAATGAAAATGAATATAATACAAAAAGAATCCAAGAAAGTCTTTTAGAAATACTCAGCGATATAGATAGTGTTTGTCGTAAAAATAAGATTAATTATAGTCTTTATGCTGGAACTTTGATTGGAGCTATACGTCATCATGGATTTATACCTTGGGATGATGATGCAGATATTGTGTTTGAGAGAAAAGAATACGAAATATTTATTAAAGCGTTCCTAAATGAAATGCACGGTAAGTATTTAATTAAGAATATTGTATGGGTTCCAAGGATTGTACAGTTAGATGAGAATAAAAGCATTGAGCAAAGTATGTATATTTATCATCAATAAAAAGAAAGTATATCGTTTGTGTAAAGAACTTGATTTATTGAAACCACAGCGTGAGCTTAAAGCAAAGCATCCCCGACGACTGGCACGCAACCAGGAAATTACTGCTTCAAATCGTCTATGGGAAATCGATCTCAAATACGGCTATATTACTGGAGAAAACCG
>JAAZCB010000631.1 GCA_012513545.1 Clostridiaceae bacterium | reverse complement strand
TCTGCTTGGTTCCTTGACAAGGTTGCTAAGAATTCTGGCTGTCTTATCGCCTTCCTCAGCCATTTTACTTATTTTTCTGTCATTCAGGGATATAATTGCAATCTCTGATGCGGCAAAAAAAGCATTAACCGCCACAAGAAAAACTAAAATCAATACCTGTAATACTACACTCAAAATCAATCATCCCCTTTATCCTGGAGCTCTTAAACAAAATTCTTAAAGTAAAATGAGTTTTTCAAGATGCTTTTTATTTGCCATCTTTTTTATCCGCCAGTCTTGATACCAGCTTTACTGCTTCAACAATAGGAATCACAATAATTGAAGCTGCCAACACAATCAACCACTGCTGAAGACCTATCTGGGTTACTTTAAATATAGTATTAAGAAATGGGACAACTATAACAATAAGCTGCAGCAGCAAAGATAATATGACTGCTCCAATAAGATACATGTTTGTAAAGAGTCCTATGCTAAACAGGGATTTTTCGTTGGATCTGACATTCATCGAATGGGTAAGCTGTATTATTCCAAGTACAGCAAACGCCATTGTCCGTGCTATAATATTATCCTCTGACGGAAACATAGCAGTCCCGAGTTGAAAAACACCAAGTGTAACAAGCCCCAATACCAACCCCTGGTATATAACACTGACACCTATTCCATCTGCAAAGAAGCTCTTTTCTGACTTTCTCGGTTTTTGCTTCATTATGTCTTTTTCTTCCCTCTCAACACCTAAAGCAAGTGCCGGAAAAGCATCAGTAACAAGATTTATCCATAATATGTGAATTGGAGAAAGTATCTCCCAATTTAGCATAGTTGCAATAAAAAGTGTAATGACCTCGCTCATGTTGGCCGAAAGCAGGAACTGTATACTTTTTCTGATATTACTGTATATTTTTCTGCCCTCTCTGACTGCCAATACAATGGTGGCGAAGTTGTCATCCGAAAGTACCATGTCAGATACGCTCTTAGATACATCAGTTCCAGTTATACCCATACCTACACCAATATCGGCTGTTTTTAATGCCGGAGCATCGTTTACACCGTCACCAGTCATGGCAACAACCTTGCCGTTTTTCTTCCACGCTTTGACTATTCGTACCTTATGTTCAGGGGATACCCTGGCATAAACCGAATACTTCGTTACATCCTTGTCGAAAACTTCATCGCTTATCTTATCAAGTTCACTGCCGGTTATTATACCGCTTTCATCTTTAATTATATTTAGTTCCTTTGCAATTGCAGCAGCAGTATCCCTATGATCCCCGGTTATCATAACAGGTCTTATTCCAGCAGCAATACATGTTTTCACAGCTTCTTTTACCTCTTCTCTCGGTGGGTCTATCATACCTACGAGCCCGACAAAAACCAGGTCTCTTTCAATTTTATCCGGAGTTATATCCTCCGGCATGTTATCAAAATCCCTGTAGGCAAGTGCAAGTACCCTTAATGCCTTATCCCCCATAGCCTTGTTAGCCTTATTTATATCATTGGCAAGTTTTTCTGTAACAGGTTGAACCACTCCGTTAACGGATATGTGAGTACAATTCTTCAAAAGAACATCAACTGCTCCTTTTGTCATTACACGATAACCCCTGTCAACAGCGTGGATTGTAGTCATCAGCTTGCGGTCGGAATCAAAGGGGATTTCATTCCTTCTTGGTATGGTTCTTTCCATTTCATCCTTATCAAAACCTTTGTTCCCCGCAAAGTATATTAAAGCAGTCTCAGTAGGATCACCAATTACATTAACACTATCATTATCAACTCTGGTAATCTTTGAATCGTTGCACAAGCTCATAATCTGCATAAAAAGCTCTAAATCCCTGCATTCTTCTGACAACTTATCTTCCGGAAAAAGGTTTCCGTTTATGAATACTTCCTTAACAGTCATTTTGTTCTGAGTCAGGGTCCCGGTCTTATCAGAGCAAATTATTTCTGTACTTCCTAGAGTTTCAACAGCCGGCAGCTTTCTAATAATTGCGTTGTTCCCGGCCATCTTCTGGACACCCATTGCCAGTACAATCGTAACTATTGCAGGTAGACCCTCTGGTATCGCCGCAACTGCCAGACTCACAGATATTAGAAACATATCAAAGGCAGGCCTTTGCCTTAAAATTCCGGCAATAAAAATTATAACAGCAATAACTACAACTCCTACAGAAAGGTATTTGCTCATCTCTTCAAGTTTTTTCTGTAGAGGTGTAACCTCAACTTCTGCATTGGTTATATACCCTGCTATTTTTCCAACCTCAGTGTTCATACCTGTTCCGGACACAAAGCCGATTCCTCTGCCGTAGGTTACACTGCTGCCCATGTAAGCCATGTTCTTCCTGTCACCAATTACGATATCCTCTTGCTCAATTTTGTCTGTATTCTTTTCAACAGGCACCGACTCGCCTGTAAGCGCAGATTCTTCAATTTTTAAGCTGAAGGACTCAACAAGTCTCATATCGGCCGGCACAAAGTCACCTGCTTCCAAGAGGATTATATCTCCCGGTACTACATCTTCCGATTTTATTTTCTTAACTTCACCATCTCTCTTAACCTTGGCGTATGGAGACGACATTTTCTTTAATGCCAGAAGAGCCTTTTCCGCTTTGCTTTCCTGCATAACACCAAGCACCGAGTTTATAGCTACTACCAATAGAATAATAACCGCATCTGTTGCCTCTCCTAAATACACTGATATTGCTGCTGCTATAAGAAGGATTATGATCATAATGTTTTTAAACTGTTCTATGAACATCATGAAAATTGTTCTCTTTTTGCCTTCCTCAAGCTTATTCCTGCCGTACAAATCAATCCTTTTTAGCGCTTCCTCTTCTGTTATTCCATTAACACTTGAATTCAAGCTTTTTATTGCTTCTTCAATACTTAATACATGATATGACGCCTTAGTTTTTGAATCATTTTCCAGTGACATACAACCCTCCAAAAATGTACTTTAATATTCTAATTAGTCTTATGTATCTAATTACTCTTAAATTAAGCTTTTGTTTGTAAAACATCCTTTTGTATTTGAGATACAAGTTCTTCAAGACTGTTAAATTTCTCCTCACCCCTCAGTTTTGATACGAAAAAAACCTCAATGTCCTTACCGTATATATCCTTATTGAAATTCAAAATATAG
>JAAZCB010000064.1 GCA_012513545.1 Clostridiaceae bacterium | reverse complement strand
TGATATACAATAAATTCAGGAAGAAATCCATGTTGATTATTGCTCACAGATTGACTACTATTAAGAACTGTGATGAGATTATTGTTCTTGACAAGGGTGAGATTGTTGAGAAGGGAAGTCATGAGGAGTTAATAGAGATGAGAGGTACATATTATAGACTTTGGGAGATGCAGCAAGGGAATTTTACGATACATGGAGATGGTAAAGCAGATCAAAATGATTATATTAAAACATCTGAATATGATGAAATAAGCTATAATTAAAAATTGTTGTAAAATGCGCATTTACATAAATCTGCCAGCTGGTTGCAAACAGATGGTAACAAGCAAAAATAATAAAAATTAAGGAGTGATTTTATGAGTTATGGAGCAATAACTATGCCTAGCAACTATGTTGTTATGGAGCAAGAAGAAATGATGTACATTGATGGTGGATGGAGTGGTACAGTATTCAAGAACAATATGTTAGGGTTATATAATGGTTATAGAAATGCAGCTGCTGCATTACGCATGGGTGGAATAACTCTAGGTACAATTTATGGCATGGGAAAAATGTCGGCAGCGTTTATTGTTGCTAAATATGGAGTAACAATTTCTACCACTGCCTCGATAGTAGGTGGAATTGTTGCCGGTGTAATAGCTGCGCTAAGTATAACAGCGGCAGTTGCATATTTGGGCAATAAAAGAGTCTTTTACTAGTTAACAAATACCAATAGTTAAAACGTTATAACGTTTTAACTATTGGTATTATCCTAATTAATGATTAAGGGAGGCAATATGAATTTTGGAAGATCATATATAAAATTTATTTTAATAATGACATTTGTCCATCTAAGTGGATTTGTACTTTTTGGTAGTACAATATTCTCAGATTTTAATCTTATTAAAGTAATAATGGTTATACCAACTATTTGGATAATTATGTTTGGTTTTTTAATTTTAATGAATTGGGTTAATAATACTGTGACATTATTTTTTTATAGATCAAAAAAATATCCAATAAAAACTTATAATTTATATCCGTTTATATTTATTAAACCTAATAGAATTAAACTATATTTTTTATTTGATCCTTTTGTAGAATTATACACAACAATAGCTGTTGAGAAAATTAAATGGGACAATGACAGATTGTCAAATTATTACAATGATTATAAGAGCATCATTTCAAAAATAAAGATAGTTCATTTAATAATACTTATAATTATAATCCCAATAGGAGTAATTACTAGTAATATATTTTTATCGATATTTCTAGGACTGATACTTATAGGGAATGTGTGTATATGGAATATGCCAAATAGTGTGTTTGCGTTACCAGGAATGTATATGGCATTGAAAAATCCGGCATCTTGTATGCATATGATGTTTCGTTTGGCAAAAGTAGAGGTGTTTGATAAAGGTGTTTTGTACAATTATGCGCAAAAATTTATAGAGTTGGATAAGGAGAGATTTGTAGGTACAAACCAGCTTTTTTTAGAGCAAATAATGATTGATAGTATATATGAGAAACAAAACTATTTAAATGCTGAGACTGAAGATTTTATATACAATCTACTAATGATTCAATCAGGCAGGAAGAGTCCCATATATTTCAAAATCATGGTACTGTTTGCAATATATTGTCTTTACAAAGGAGAAGTTAGAACCGCAAATATATTATACAATGAAACTAAAAATTTTTGTGAAAACCTGCAGTTTTGTCCGCCTGAATTTAAAAAGAAATATGAAAATATGGTAACAGGTAATAGCTTGGTGAATTTTGACATTAAAGAAATGGCAAGCTTTGATAATGTATTTAAATCTTACTTAGATCGAGTTAATTGGTTTAAAAAGCAAAGT
>JAAZCB010000630.1 GCA_012513545.1 Clostridiaceae bacterium | reverse complement strand
CCAGCACTTACTATTAAGGGTAGATATTGATTTTTAGCTACTTTAAAATAGGCCTCGCCCTCAAGAATGATATCTCTGTTGTTTGTGTTATAATTGTTTTTATATTTTATTGTACTTCCGGCATTAAGTATTACTTCCGTACCATCAGCAAGTTTTACCTCGGATTTTGCTCCAAACGGAGCACTCACCTCGCTGTATGTGACAGCTAAAGCAGACTCAGAAAAAGTGGCTTTTACTTTATTGTGGGTTAATATACTGCCCAGGAAAAAAGCAATACAAAAAACGGCTGCAACTGAAATACCCCCAAAAACTAACCTTTTTACTTTATTTTTTCTTTGAAGCAGCCGTTTTTCTATTTCTTTTGCTTCCCTGTATTTTATTTCAGAAAGTAATTTGACGTAGTTCCTATCGAAATCAACTGGATGTTGCTCTTCATTATCATCTTGATATTCATTAAGAGATGAAAATAATAGTTCCTTGAAAAAATTTTCATTCTCGGATGAAGCAACCAGTTTGTATAGCTGCAACTTCTCATCTAGTGTACACTTATTATCCAGGTATTTGGCAAGCAGAATTTTTATATCCGTAGTACTGTTTGGCACTTTTAAATTGTTTTACGATTTATATAATTATTACAATTATTTCTGATGAAGTACTCATTTAAGGATTAGAAATATTTTTTAAAAAAGTAAGTATTTAATTCAATACTTACAGCAGATAACAGGAAGTTAATGACTTTTAAAAGGTGAGCTATTAATTACCCACAAGTAAGGCAGAATGAAAAGATTCACCAACAAAGAACATGAAGGGGCTTAACAAGTAAATCTCTGTACCTTGATGCTTCATTTTTGGGCTTCTTATTAAGTTATACCTCCTTACACATACAAAGGGTCATTTTATCAATCCAGTATTACACCAACACAGGAAACATATTCATAAGGATTTTATATTTGTGGAAAACAAGAAATGGGATACCAGTTTCACAAATATATTGGAATCGATTCTTACGTCATAAGAATCTAAGCCTTCATCAGTATATAATTTATTTTAATGGTCGGATGGAACCGCACATGTTGGATAATTATATACACACGTGTTTGTGTTTGAATTCAATCATGTGGGTTTCAGCATTTCTCTTATTAATTTCAATGCCCTGTAGATACTGTTTTCCACAGTACGGACTGACAGATTAAGCTTCACGGCTATTTCTTTATGCGATAAACCATCAAAACGGCTTAATTGAAAGATTTTTTGCTGCTGGGAGGGTAATGCTTCAACTATAAAACTTATAAATTTTTCCAGATCGTGTAAATGAATCTGCTCATATGTTTGATTTGAATGAAGTTCGCCATTTTGTATCTCCGTCTCAATATACCTCTCACGGATGGCTCTTTTCTTCATGTAGTTATAAATATAGTTTACAGCTGACCGATAGATATAATTCTTCAATGATCTGGAAGCATCAAGCGACTTCCGGTGTTCCCAGATGCTTACAAATATCGATTGCACCAACTCTTCGGCTTCATAAGTGTTATGAAGGTATTTTAACGAAAAATAGTAGAGTTTCTTACTGTAACGATCATATAGCAATTTAAAGGCCCCCATATCGCCATCCCTGATCCTGCCGGCAAGGATATTATCACCGATGTTTTCAGAATTATTTACCATATATGGGTCGGCAGATTGTCTTTTAAATACCCTGTATTACAAATATACAGGAAAATATTTATTG
>JAAZCB010000629.1 GCA_012513545.1 Clostridiaceae bacterium | reverse complement strand
CGATGGTTATGACATTAAATTCAGGTATGTATCAAAGAACCTCGGATTATATCATGGAAATAATATTAACCAACCAGGCATCAAGAATTCTTCTGTTTATCATCGAAATTATTTTCTTCGGGCTAAGTCTTGTTTTTCTGCTTTCAGGTGTTAAAAGCGAAAAGGAGAAAAAGTCCATAAGCAAATTCAATAACGTAGGGGAGTTGAGAATATCTCTTAATACTATAGAAAGTATTGCTCTTGCAGCATCAAGGAAGCTTAATGGAGTTAAGGATACAAAAGCTTATGTTGTGAAGAATGGAGAAAGTGTTTCTATTCTGGTTAAAGCAGTAGTTCTTTCCGAAATTAATATACCTGCTTTGATGGAAGATATACAGATCAAGGTAAAACGGTCTGTAGAGGAAACTTCGGGTATTATTGTGAATAATGTAAGGGTTTCGGTAGAGAATATTTATACCGGTTATAAGTCCAGAGTTGAATAATGGAGGTAGCGTATGAACAAGGAAAAGTTTATTGAGTTCTATAAAGCTCATTACGGTGAAATTAACGGTTCACTTATCGGATTTATAATTGCGGTATTTATTCTTGTTATAGGCTTTTTTCAAACTATATTTATTGCAATATGTGTGCTTATAGGTTATTATATTGGAAAAAAGATTACTGAAAACAGAGACTATATAAAAAACTTGCTTGACAGAATCTTACCGCCTGGTACATATAGATAGGTAGTAATTATGGCATAGTAAAATAATTAAGATACGGTTAAATCGAAGAATTTAGGGAGGTAAACCTGATGGGAAGAAGAGCGTCCAGAGAGATTGCTATGAAGCTCTTGTACCAATTGGAAATTCAAAAGGATTCAAAAAACGAGCAGATGGAGTATACTCTTGAACAACATAATTTAGGAACTAAGGATAAAGAGTATATAATTGATATTGTTAACGGTGTATTTGATAATCTGGAATATATTGATACGACTGTAGAAAAGTATTCAAAAGGCTGGAAGTTATCGAGAATTTCCAAAGTTGATTTGTCTATTCTAAGACTTAGCATATATGAAATATGCTATCGAGAGGATATTCCATTCAATGTATCCATAAAT
The DNA here is from genome assembly GCA_012513545.1 of Clostridiaceae bacterium. The sequence goes on along the minus strand of JAAZCB010000629.1, from coordinate 1,863 downwards.
GAAGCTGTTGAGCTTGCCAAGAGTTATAGTGGAGAAGAGAGCGGGGCATTCATAAATGGTATACTTGGAAAGGTAGCAAGGATTAGGCTTCTACCGGTCGACGGAGATGCTGAAATTAATCCAGACCAGTAAGCTTTTTGACATCCGATATGGGATGCTGCTTAAAAGGAAAGAATGAAAATCGGGGTAGTGCTGCCCTGATGTAATTTATAACCGATTTATTACTTAAATTTGTTTTCGGGTGGATTCATGCAGGAATTTATTAAGGTTGGCTATGATAATGTAATAACTGTATCAGTTGTTAACAGATATATAAAAGATATTATGTCGCGGGATCTATTATTATCAAACCTATGGGTCAGGGGAGAAATTTCGAATTTCAAGAATCATTCCTCGGGACATATGTATTTTACTTTAAAAGATGATAACAGCTTAATAAAATGTGTGATGTTCAGGACTAACAACTCATATCTTAAATTTGTTCCACATGATGGTATGAAGGTTATAATAAAGGGATATATTTCACTGTTCGAAAGAGACGGACAGTATCAACTTTATGCAGAGGAAATGCAAAGTGATGGGATTGGCAATCTTCACATTGCATTTGAACAGCTAAAGAAAAAGCTTCTGGATGAAGGGCTTTTTGATGCTGCCAATAAGAAAAAAATACCTTATCTTCCAAGGACTGTTGGTGTTGTTACATCGGCAACCGGGTCTGTAATAAAAGATATAATCAACGTTATAGACAGAAGGTTTTATAATACCCATATAAAGGTTTTTCCTGTTAGGGTGCAGGGAGAAGGCGCAGCAAAAGAGATTTGCAGCGCTATTAAGAAGTTAAACAAACTTGAGCTTGTGGATGTAATAATTCTAGCAAGGGGCGGAGGATCTCTTGAAGAGCTCTGGCCTTTTAATGAGGAAATAGTTGCAAGGGCAGTTTTTGACTCTAAAATTCCTGTTATATCTGCTATTGGACATGAAACTGATTTTACTATATCGGATTTTGTTGCGGACTTAAGAGCCCCAACACCTTCCGCTGCCGCAGAAATTGTGATGCCGGAAAAAGCAGCCTTGATTAACAGGATTAAAGAACTTAATGTCCGACTCCTAAATGCCGCAGTACGAAGCATAACCCTTAAAAGAAGAAGAGTGCTGGAATTATCTAATGCTTCAGTTTTCAGGCATCCTTATGATAGAATATATCAGGAAAGAATGAAACTTGACATATTGGACAAAAACCTTAAAAAGGCAATAATGATAAAGCACGAGAGAGAGGTTTCGAAATTTTCGATTTTAGCAGGCAAGCTTAACGTATTGAGCCCTCTTACCATATTATCAAGAGGCTATGGTATTGTAAGATCACGTATAGACAACACGATTGTAAAGTCTGTGGAGGATGTGAAAACAGGGGATGACATAGAGATAAGCCTGAAAGATGGAAAAATCGGTTGTATAGTAAAAGATGCCGATAAGGATTAAAGAATAAATAATTTATTTTAGAAAGCAGGTATTATATGCCCAGGGAAAAAATGAATTTTGAGAATTCAATGAATGAACTTGAAGGTATAGTAAATAAACTCGAAAGAGGAGAATTGTCACTAGATGAGTCTATCGGAGCATTTCAAAAGGGTATACAGCTTTCCAAGCAGCTTAGCAGGATGCTCGATGAGGTTGAGAAAAAAATTACCCTCCTAATAGAAGACGAAAAGGGTAACCTTATGGAAGAAAATTTTAATAAAATAGGTGAAAATGATGGATTTTAAGAAAAAATACCAGGGATTTGTTAATGAAGTGAATGACTACCTTAACCAATGTATTTCCAGAGATGATATTCCTCAAAGTGCGGTATACAGTTCAATGAGG
>JAAZCB010000628.1 GCA_012513545.1 Clostridiaceae bacterium | reverse complement strand
CCTTTAATAATGCAATAAATGCCCGTACCCGCTCTTTCGATACCAAAAAGTTATCATCAATGATATACACTTCCTTTTCTTTGATTGATAGTAGTTCTTGAATAACGTCTTCAAGTGGTCTTTCGCTGTAATTATCTCCTGTGATTTTTCTACAAAAGCAAAATGCACAAGGAAATGGACAACCAAATGAGGTTTTTAGTAAAGCAACCTTATTGTGAAAAACATAAAAATATTTAGCTCTGTATTTTTGAGTTAGTTCTCTATTGGGAATAGGGACTGAAAAGTCATATTCGGGTAGTATTGCCTCATTCAACTCTTCATTCAACCTTAAGACTCCATTTGGAAAAGATGCAGTTCCATTTAAATAATCAACTAATTGAGGAAAGGTATGAACTGCATTTCTAACCACTCTGTAATCAACAGCCTTATTATCTATTGCTTCCGGAACTTTTTCAATATAGACCCCTCCAACGACAGTAACTATTTTGGGGTTATATTTCTTCGCTTCATCACAAACCTCTATCATTTTATCAACATGTGTAATATACCCTGTAATACACACAATATCAGGATTATACTTTTGTATAAAAAAAGCTGCTGTTTCTTTTTCAAGTATCAAATCAACGATTGTTACCTTGTGATTGGGTTCAACCAATGTTGCCAAAATTTCAAGTTCCAAAGGTTCAACAATCATTACATGCTGCAACCCTATGGTCTCTTCCGGTGGTGCCGGACGAACAAATAGTATATTCATTTTTAAAAACTTTTAAAGTTTCGGAATTACCTTTATGTTCAAGTTGTTTCTTAAAAACTTTAAGTATAAACCTAACCAGGCTATTCCGATGATAAATAAACATTTTTTTTAAAATTCGTTCCCCTCCTAATCTCATTTTTGGGACTTCTGCGGTTTGACCCAGATTTATGGTTTTATAGCCTTTTACAATCCCTTCCTTGATGATTCCGATAAGATTGTTATAATAGGCGTGATATTCATCTCTCTTTTCATAATTAATACCTCCAAACAAAAAAGAGTAAACATCTTTATATTCACATGTTATATGCCAAATTATTAGTTCCTTTTTTTTATTGTAATAGCTGGTTAATGTAAAGTTTTCCGGCAGATTTTTGAAAAAATCTTTGGATAAAACTTCAAGTTGAGTTTTAGATTTCTTCATTATATTGAGGTAAAGTGTATAATGTTCATCTGTAAAGGAACTGCATAATTCAGTGGTCTTGATAACGTCTTCGAAATATTTCATTGCCTGAATTACTCTCCTACGGTAAGGATGTCGCATTTTGTTCAAATACAAATTGAAATCGACAAAGTGATGTTTTACAATAAATGTAGGTAAAGCATTGAGTTGTATAAGCCGATGCTGATTTAGTTTTGATTCATAATTTAAACAAAGAATTATTCCTTTCTCATTTTTAATAATAAGGTCTATAAGTGTATCATAATATGCAGAGTCTCCAATCAACCCGGAAGAATCAACCGAAACAGCTACACCAATAACATTCATAGGTAGTGTAAGTTTTTTTTTAGAAAAAGTTAGCAAATTGATAGGCAAAGTATATACAATTGCTCCTGCCATTAAATTATTACGGTCATAAAGTGTATAATACCGCTGAAAGCATTTATTGTATTTCTCTAAGTGTAACGAAAACTCAGATGTCTGAAAATAATCAGTAACCAGGTTATCCCATGAATGCTTAATTGATTCAATGGATGACAATTTTTTTATGCTGATTTGACCATTATTGTACATTCTGGTATTTTTATTTTTATTACAACGTTGTGAGGCTGTGTGTGCAGTAAAGGATTGCGGGTGATTTCCTGTCAAGT
>JAAZCB010000627.1 GCA_012513545.1 Clostridiaceae bacterium | reverse complement strand
GATATTGAGAATGATTACGTAATGGTTTACTGGGAGCAAAGGGGGGCAGGTAAGTCCTTCTCAAAGAGCATCCCCCCGGAGACTATGAACCTTCAGCAAATGGTTTCCGACACCCGGGAGCTAAGTGAGTATCTTGCAAATCGTTTTGGTCATAAAAAAATTTTTGTAATGGGTCATTCGTGGGGCTCATTACTGGGGATTATGACAGCATACAAACACCCTGAGCTCTACCATGCATTCTTTGGCATCGGACAGGTATGCCACCAATTTAAAGGAGAGCAAATTTCATATGATTGGGCTTTAGGCCAGGCAGTTGAAAGAAATGACGCCAAAGCTGTTAAAACGCTCAAAAATCTGACTTTCCCGGATTCCACTGCAAATATCGATAAATGGCTGGAGTATTTAATGATGGAAAGAAAATTTGTAAACCTTTATGGAGGCGGCACAACCAGAGAAATAACGGGTATGTGGCCCCTGGTAAAAATAGTCTTGAATTCCGGAATATATACATTAGGTGAAAAGTTGAATTTCATGAATGCCAGCATGTTTTCTTTGGAGAATATGTGGCTTGATGTAATTAATACAAGCCTGTTCAATGAGATTGACAGCATGAGGATACCAGTTTACATTTTTCATGGGGTTCACGACTACACAACCCCTTATCCTTTGGCAATAGAGTTTTACCAACAGCTTAAAGCTCCCCAAAAAGGGTTCTTCTCCTTTGACAACTCCGCACACAGTCCGGTGATGGAAGAACCGGAAAAATTCAATTCAACACTTCGGGAGTTAACTGAAAAATTTAATTAAATTATTTATTATAGAGCCAGATACGAGTGAAATTGTTTTTGAATAAAATACGAAACCAGGCAATTTTTATTCCGGAGGGACAATCCCCGTTGCCTGAGGATATTATGAAGCATCCCGATCAGGCAAAATACACCGTGAATTTGGAAAGGATGGTTACTTGTTTTATTTTTCATTGAGTAAAGGCAGGATGGTGGTTGCACTATTGATATTAAGAAGAAATATAAATTGGTTATGAAGCAATTATTTTTTTTTACTTTTTTTGTTTTAATTTTTATTATCAACTGTATTGCACAGAAACCCACCCAAACCATTAGGGGTGTGGTTTACGATGCAATTACCAAAGAAACCCTCCCGTTTGCAAATATTATGCTTATAAATGCGAACAAAGGTGTTACCACCGATTTGAACGGTCACTTTCTTCTCGAAAAGGTTGAGGTCGGCCGCTACAATCTTCAGGTAAGTTTTGTGGGATATGAAACTATGATTATTCCTGAACTTCTTGTTAGCTCCGGTAAGGAAGTTATACTTGATGTGCCGCTGGAGAAATCCGTGTCGGAGCTTAGTGAGGTTTTGGTAACCATTCGCAAGGATCGTCCTGTAAACAGTATGGCTTCGGTGAGTGCACGCACATTTTCGGTAGAGGAAGCAAGGCGATATGCAGGGACACTTGACGATCCCGGGAGAATGGCAGGAAACTTCGCAGGGGTTACACCAGTTGCAGCTCACCAGAATGCTATTGTGGTGAGAGGCAATGCGCCCAAAGGATTACTTTGGAGATTGGAGGGCATAGATATACCCGTGCCTAGTCATTTCTCCGGCTCTAATATTGCAGGTGGTGGTGGATTGACAAT
>JAAZCB010000626.1 GCA_012513545.1 Clostridiaceae bacterium | reverse complement strand
CAATTCCATCACCTTATTATGATTTATTATGCATAGTTTACGTTATTAAACCATATTCAGCTTACTCAAAAACAGGTGCAGCGCAGATGTCCTTTTAATAGGAGCGAATGTTCTCCTTACGCCTTATTTTCTCCATTCTTTCCGTGGTACCGACAATGGTCTGTCCTTCCGTCCAGGGAATCATGAAAAAGATCCGCCGGTTACTAGTTTGTAAGAACATACAATCCGGAACCAGACTTTTATTGATCACGATATGGATCCCGCTCACTTTATTGATGCGATAGTTATGGGGCAATTGATACTGATCATTCACTTCGTCGATCCATGGTCCGGCGGCATTGATCAGCACCGGTGCCTCTGCCTCATATTCTCCGCTGCCATCCTTATACATAATGTGGAACACCCTGGCATTCCCCTTTATTAAAATGACCTGGCAGTTTTCCCGCACCTCACAGCCAGCGCTGACTGCATCCCCGGCAATTCTCTTGGTCAGTTCCAAATCATTGGTTTTCCCGTCATAATATACATAGACCCGATCAAGCCCTGCCGTTTTTACCTCCCGGGAATCTCCCGGCAAAATCCTCATTTTTTATATGCTTGCAGTGATACTCAGGCTGGCGTGAAAACAGATCATACATACCCAGTCCGGTTCGGATCATCCACCAGAGCCGCAGGCTGTCATCATACACCGGCAAATAAAAAGGTACCATCTCAACCAGATCCGGATAAAGCTCAAAAAGTCTCTTTCTATCCTTCAGAGATTCTTTCACCAAACCGAACCTTCCGTTCTCCAGGTACCTTAACCCGCCATGGATAAGTTTGGAGCTGTTGGATGATGTTCCGCATCCAATGGTCGATCTCTCCAGCAGACAAACTTTTTTACCCTCCTGGGAAAGCTTCCTGGCAATGGCACAGCCATTGACCCCTCCACCCAGGATCATAACGTCATAGTGTTCACTCATAATAATTACCCTCTATCGAACTAACAACTTTCAGCTACACTTCTCCCCACTGCCTCGATCACTCTTCCCTGTTCCTTCTGGGTGATATAGGGATGAATAGGCAGGGACAAGGCAAGGTCGCAGATGGACTTCTCACTATAAAGTTAACGCTCGTTGTCTAATAACAGAATTATTATCGACCAATGCTTTTTCAAGAATAAAGTTGAAAGCCTCGTAATCAATTCCTTTTAACTTATCAGAATGATTCAGAATCAGATTTTTTATGTAAATACTGTCATAATCCATTATGTCAAATAGCCTTTTCATAACTGGTCCCTTATTATCCTCGGAAATGATATTCAATAATACTTTTGTAGCAAAATATCTCACATCATGATTGTTATCATTTGATAAACCCAATGCAAATTGGAGTATCAACAACATTATCCTCTCGTCAATCTTATCTGCTTTGCCATGTTCAAATATTGATACAATCGTCTTTAAGGCCTCCAACTTCTCAAATGTTTCCAATTTATTATAAATACTTAACAAATCCACTATCTCTTCTAATTCAACAGAATTGAATGACAGTTGCATCATCATAAAATTAAAACGTAGAGTCAATTTTGATACTTTTTCAAATAAATCGATTTCCTTACCGCTGAAAATCAATTCTTCATCCTTCTTAATTTGATTTATAAATTGTTTAAAATCAAAAATTGAATCATCTGAGATGAGCCTTATAAATGAGATTAATTTAGTTGCTTCAATTTTTGCAAAAATGGTCTGATTTTCCAGATACAAGGTATCTCTACAAACAGATATAATAGAATCTACTAATCCTTGGCTCATTGTTACTTCATTAATAGCTATTATTCTTTCTATGATTTTATAAGGATTATCACCATATACTGAGTATCTACCATCTCTACCCTGAGTTTCGTTTCTTTCTTTTATCCTTGAAATAAGCTTATTTATATAATCTACACTTTCAGATTGTGATTTAACCTGAGTTTCCAGGAAATATGAATCCTGATAAAAATTTGTCATGTATTTTTGCACTTTCTCATTTAATTTTGCTGTAATTTCGTGGTGCTTTTTTCGTGTTGTTATAATTGCACTTTTTAACTTATTGCAGTTTTCTCTTGCAGTTTGATCTTCTATTAATACTTCCAATTGATTTATTATAGCCATTACATTTTCTTCTCTTAGCAAATCTGAATCAATCCTGGTTATAATTTCAAGTACTTCATCATAGAATCGTTGCAATCCCATATCAAATACTTTCATCAAGATATTTGATACCACCGAATTATTCTCTAGTCGTAAAAGATTGTCTTTAATAGCTTCAAAAATATAATCACCTAAAGCCAAAACCCTATCCTTTGAATTGATCCAGTTCTCTATTATCCCAGAGATTTCACCCCATAGCTCTAAATAATAATCATCTGAAAAGAAGTATCCCAAATGTTTGAATGCCAGCAGCTGAGCTATACTTCTTTGATATTTTATTGGATTGCTTTTACTAAATTCGTAGATGTTCCTTGCGTCTTCAGCATTCATCTTCCCATATACATCATTAAACAAATCCGTTAGCCCTTTTACTTCATCCTTATTTCTTTTGGCAATTGCTGTTTTTAATAGCAGAATTCGAAATTCCCAATCGCTATACTGGTTGCATAAATAAAAAGCTACATCTTTTATTCTATCAACAGTCATCAATAAGTGTGTTAATGATCCATTAAACACTGCCATTATATAGATATTAGAAATGTAATCTCCAAATTGGTCAATGCTATTTCCCAGAGTAACAGTATATGGTGATTTAATTGATGCCTTTTCAACTTGATTAATTATCTCTTCATATAGTGAATTTTCATATCTATCAAGCAAAGGGTAAAAAAGAGCAGATTTTTCATTAGCCAATTCTATTTGTGCCGTACTTTTAAATACGTATTCATTTTTTGCTTGTCCTTCAACAATGTATAGATTTCTTAAATCAACTAAGATATCTTGGATCAACCAATTTGGAAGCAATAATTCACGGGCAAGATTTAATGCCTTATCCTCAAATTCTATTGCTTTGGCTAGATCATTCATCCAGTAGTGTTGAATTGCATTCCATCTTTCTTTAACGACTTTATGCAGGTTTTCGCTTTGAAGCTTCTCTAAGACTGAAAATAGAAAATATGGATTAAACTCTTTGATTGTCTTTTGACCAAACAGGACACTTAAAAACTCAGCACTATACATATCCAAGTCACAAGTATTCACTATTCCTCTATCTGATCTGCTAAAGATCTGACATGCAATAATCTTCTTTGTTTTATCTATATCCTTAAATATTTGTTTATCTAACGATTCGGAGGCAACAGCATTAATTTCTTCAATACTACCTGAAGAAATTGAGAATTCCGGATCTATAAGTCTACCTTTACAATAACTTATATAAATTTCTCCGATATCATTTATCAAGCTTTGGTACCCTATATTTACAAATTCTTCAAAGCTTTTAGTTATGTAATACTTAGCCCCTTTTGAACCAGTTACTTCCTTTTGAATATATGTAAGCTCTTT
>JAAZCB010000063.1 GCA_012513545.1 Clostridiaceae bacterium | reverse complement strand
TGCAGCCTCATGCAAATACCGTCTATCACCAGGTCAGATAAAAAGTATTTTCGATCAAGCGAATAATCTCGCTTTTTTCCGTTCTCCCGAGAAGTCTGAAGTAACAGGGGATAGACCCATAAATCTGGATATTCAATTACGCGAAATAAAAATTTCGTGTAATTGGGGGTAGGATAAATTGCTTTAAATTATTATAAGGCAATTTTTAGATATTTTATAAACGTTGAAAAAGAATTTTATATGTTGTATTATTAAAATAATTACAAGTTTGCGGGGTTTCACACAAATGAAAAATATATCAAATTACGAAATGCCTTTAATTTTAAAAGATTTTTTAAATTACCTTCAAACCATCAGAGGAAAATCAATTAATACAGTCCAGGTTTATTTTTATGATTTAAGACTGTTTTTCCGTTACCTGAAAATTGAAAGAAAATTAGTTGATGCTAATATAGAATTTGATGAAATCAATATTTGTGACATCAATATTGATCTGATAAAAACAATTACCTTAAGCGACTTGTATGCCTTTATGTCTTACGTCAGCAATATACGTGATAATACCTCTTATGCACGTGCCAGAAAAGTTGCAAGTCTAAAGTCTTTTTTTAACTATCTGACAAATAAAGCCAAACTGCTTGATGTTAATCCGGCTGCTGAGTTAGAGTCACCTAAAATATTAAAACGTCTTCCCCGCTATCTTAATGTTGAAGAAAGTAAACAGCTCCTTTCTTCTGTAAACGGAGAGTATTCAGAACGTGATTATGCCATATTGACTCTGTTCTTGAATTGCGGCATGAGGCTATCCGAACTGGTAGGGATAAATATAAGCAACATAAAAAACAATACCTTGACGGTTATTGGGAAAGGTGACAAAGAAAGAAGCATACCCCTTAATAACGCTTGTATTGAGGCTATAAAAGAGTATATGAAAATAAGACCGGTCGATGGTGTTAAGGACAAAAATGCATTATTTTTAAGTAAAAGAAAGCAGCGGATAAGTAAGGAATCGGTTCAGAAAATAGTGAAAAAATATATTAAAGAAGCCGGTTTGGACCCTCATAGGTATTCTACTCATAAACTGAGACATACTGCTGCAACACTGATGTATAGATATGGTAACGTTGATATCAGAGCTTTACAGGAACTGCTTGGACACGAAAGTATTTCAACTACTGAAATATATACGCACTTAAACAAAAAACAGCTTCAGGATGCTGTAGACAAAAATCCATTGGCAGACGTATCCTTTCTAAAAAACACAAAAAATTAAATCTATTAATATAATCAGATAAATGCTTTCAGCGAATATTAATCAATAACAGCAAAATAATTGTTTAAACTATCTTTATGTTACTCTATTTATGCTGTAAAATAGAGAATATGAACTAAAACATATTATATTGGGGGAATTACTTAATGAGGAAATTACCAAAGGTACTAATACCATTATTTCTTACAGTTTTTATTCTTACGTCCTGCAATAGTGGAAACAATCAGGTCAAATCCACCCCTGTTCCAGACATCGGCAATACTGTAACAGGTACCGGGTCAAATACGCCTGCACCTGCTGTACAAGCCAGTATAGATCCTGAATTATATGCAAAGGACATGGATGAACTGATGACCATACCACGGACACTTAAGATAAATAAAAACGGATCGGGTACGTTTTATGATGCAGCAGAATTTCTTAATGTTGCTGTTACCGATATTCTTATTAAAGCAAGACCGTTAAGTAAAGATTATCCTGATGACGCAGAATTGATAGAAAGCTATGACAACAAGAAATATGATTATATACTTCAATACAACAATGTTAAAGATATTTATGTTTCTTTGGAAAACAACCTGTTTTCTTTTGAAGGACAGGGAAAAATATATCAGCTATGGGGAGATTCCAAAGAGTTCTGGACCGGCCTGAAATATGACGACACCAACGGAGCAGTTGATTTAAGTGAGGGCACCGGTGAATACAATTTAATTTCCTACCATTATAAGCATGACCTTAATGGAGATGGTACCGAAGAAAACATTGACCTTGTATATAAGAAAAACCGAGACAAGGAATTCCGTGGAAACCTGTATCTTAAGATCAACAATTCAGAATCATTGATTTATGATAATATGTTATGGCAATTCTATCCGGTTAATTCGCTGATTAGCCCTCCTGCCCTATCGTTTTTACCTCAGAGCAGTGGTAAAGACAAGGTGATTATATCCACTATTTCCTG
>JAAZCB010000625.1 GCA_012513545.1 Clostridiaceae bacterium | reverse complement strand
TTAAGTATTTTCAGACACACTAATGTTAATTTTAAATTCACATTCTGCCACGGCAGTGAGCGTAAGTCAAGTCCAAAAAGTTGGTGTAAATTGCCTTCCGGTATCTGCATGAATTAGGTGACAACATGCAGGTGTGCTGCTCGTTCTGCTAACGCTTCTTTTCTCGCTGTTTCTCTCTCATCAAAGTAGCGATCCATTATGAAATACTTCTTGCCGGTCAACCATTTTTCATGGTGCTCCATCAGAACCGCTCCCATCAGTCGGATAAGACTGTCATCGTTGGGGAATATCCGTATAACGCGTTCCCTACGACGTAGCTCTTCGTTGAGCCGTTCTATACTGTTGCTGGTTCTCAGTCGTTTACGATAGGCTTCCGGCAAAGCAAAAACAGCCGTAATCTCGTCGAAGCTATCATCTAGTAACGCCATAGCTTTAGGCGCCTTATCCTGGAAGTTATCCAGCATTTGCTGTTTTCTGTCTTTGGCCTGCTTTAGGTCTGGAGCATTATATAGATCCGTCAGGCTGCTCTTTATCTCGGATTGAAGCTTCTTAGGCGTCTTATCCAACAGATTCTTAGAAAAATGTGTCTGGCACCGCTGCCAACCAGCACCATGGAATTGCTTCTGAATTGCCTTCTTGAGCCCGCCGTGGCTATCGCTGACTACTAAGTCTACATCACTGAGCCCTCTCGCCGTCTGCTATCTTGAAGCCAAGGACCTCACGATTACCATCGTCGTTGACTCCAGTCGCTATAAGTAGCCCTCTGGACTTAACACGACCATCATCTCGAGCCTTCATGTAGATGGCGTCTACAATCATGAAAGGATAGTGGCGTGACAGAGGACGATTACGGAAATTATCAACAACAGGATCCAACTCCTGACAAAGCATAGAAACAGTCGATTTAGAGAAGCTGGTGCCACATAATGTTTCTGTGATCTCACTGACTTTTCTGGTTGATACTCCTTGAACCACCATTTCCATAAGGCTTAAGAGTAATGCTTTTTCGCTGCGCTGGTAACTACGGAACAAATCGGTAGAGAAGTTGCCATCACGGAATTTAGGTACGTGAAGAATCAGCGTTCCTACTCTAGTTGTCAGGGTACGCTCTCGATAGCCATTGCGATAGCTGACACGTCCATAACTTCGCTCATACGGCTCAGCATTCAATTGTTCACTGGCCTGCCCGCGCAGCACCGCGTCAAATACTTTTTCCAGTAATTTCGCCACCCCGTTCTCCCGATTTCCAAGCATAAGGTCTTTAAGAATTTCGTCTTCCAGTGTAAGATGTACTTGAGCCATGATCTCTTTCCTTTCAGTTTTTAGTTTCGCAAAACCTATTATACCGAAAGCGAGCTCGTGGCTCTTTTTTTATTTCTCAATTTACACCAAGTATACGGACTTTATCCACATTAATTAAATGTATATTAACGGATGTAACTAAAAATATGTCACATAATTATTGTTGTTCAGACTATTAACGCACAGCTTACTGGCCGATTTATTTTGAGCACAAACGGTATTACAGTATGTTTGAATAGCTTCATGATTAATTGCCTTTGGTCAGTAGATCTCCAGACACAACGAATTACTATTACTACCACTATGGTACCAATAAAGTGTGTTTTTTTGATATTTCTGCTGTTGGTTCGGTTTGATTCGTTCAATACAAGTTTATCAAGCATTTATATATATCAATAATATACATGTACATTGTTGATTGACATATACATGTATATGTCTTATAATAGAAATAACAACGAAACTTGAAAATAAAAAACAGCAGTGCAAAGGAGATTAGGCCCTCCAATGCACCTAGCAGGTGACACAACACCTACCAACGGAAAACCGCACTGTCAAAGCTAGTATACAGATAGTTTGTCGTACTTATCAAGACATTCTTTCGTGCATGCTTACTTAGTTCAGAGAGGATACTAATTTCTGTCGTGTAGTGATAATACCTGCACGGCTTTTTTATTTTCTCTGAATAACTAAGGAGGATGTACACATGACCAGTGACAAAAAATTTCTCAACGCAGCTGATGTTTCAGAATACATGAGCATCTCCATTCCTATGGCATACAAAATCATTCGCAAACTGAACGACGAGCTTAATGCACAAGGATACCTTACTGTATCAGGCAAAATTAGTCGTCAGTACTTTGAACAAAAGGTTTATGGATTTGTATCCATGCAAAGGAGTTGATAACATGCCAGCATATAAAGATAAGAAGCAAAATACGTGGTATGCAAAATTCAGCTATAAGAACTGGAAAGGGCAAACCAAATTTACAACAAAAAGAGGATTTGCCACCAAACGTGAAGCCGTTGAATACGAAAGCAACTTCAAACTCCATGTTGCCGGGAATCTGGATATGACAATCGAAGAGTTTATAAAGGTTTATCGCGAAGACCACTATCCCAGAATTAGAGTAAGTACAATCGCAAGCAAGGATCATATAATCGATACCAAAATCATCCCCTATTTCGGCAGTCTCAAAGTAACCGAAATCAAGGCAAAAGATATCGTTAAATGGCAGAATGATTTGTTATCTTACCGCAATCCAACAACCGGTAAACCATACACTAAAACCTATCTGAGAACTTTGCATAATCAATTAAGTGCAATAATCAATTATGCTGTCAAATACTACGATCTCAAAGAAAACCCGGTTCGTAAGGCTGGTGTAATTGGAATTAATAATGCAGAAGAAATGAGTTTTTGGACTCTTGAAGACTATTTGAAATTTGCAGACAGTATGATGGAGGAGCCATTTTACTATTATTGTTTTGAAGTTCTCTATTGGACAGGTATTAGAGAGGGTGAACTACTCGCTCTTACCTATGATGATTTTGATTTTGAAGATAAAACTATATCCATCACAAAAACCTATCAGGTTGTCAAAGGCAAGGAGATAGTAGGTCCTCCCAAAACAGGAAAAGGTATTCGTATCGTTAACATGCCGGATAGACTTAACGACGAGATGAAAGATTACTTCAAGATGTGTTATGACAAATCAAACAATCGTGCTTTCTCCACTCAAAAATCACAGCTCACACGTGCATTTAAACGCGGAGCAAAACGTTCTGGAATTAAGCCAATACGTATTCACGATATACGTCATTCACACATTTCACTTCTGATTAATCTCGGTTTCAGTCCAGTAGATATTGCAAAACGTGTTGGACACGAGAGCATTACTATTACACTCCGTTACGCGCACATGTTTCCAAATGCCCAAAATCAAATGATGAACAAACTGAACAAGCTTATGCAGGTAGAAAAGGAGGACTAAGATGTCACAAAAAAGCAGAGATAAACATGGTAGATGGCGCAGCAAAATGGTATCATTCAGAGCCTCGAATGAAGAGAGCAAATCTATTGATGAGGCTGTTGCTTTATCGGGGCTTACCAAACAAGAATATATCATCACAAAACTGCTGAACCGTGACGTGGTTGTTGTCGGGAATCCCAGAGTATTCAAGATGCTTAAGATAAAAATGGACGATATTTATAAAGAGCTTATTCGTATTTCCGAAGCGGGAGATGTAAGTGTACAACTAATAGAATCAATCAACCTTGTTGCTAATATTTATTCGGGGATGATAAATGATAATGAGGGAAACTAATTGATTTATTTTATTTTTTAGGCATTTGAACCTGACCTCTGTACTATGGTGTTTATCAAGTACTAGTTTCGAATTATTGGATGTTACCTATGAGGATAAAACTGAGTTCTGCTAATGACCGGCTTATTATTATGCGTGGACATTTTTTCTGAACTTTTAGCTAATAAATTACAGGTTGACAATATTATCAATATAATATTATAATCGCAAGTAGTAGATAGCCGTACGGCAATTTACTCTAGTTAATTGTGTTAACAGTTTACTTTTTTATAAATCGCTTTTCGAGCGAACTTTTGATTAGACACTTCGTATAGAGTGTCTTTTTATGTTTACTTTATAAGAGAATAATAATTCCCGTACTATTAATTAGGGACTACTGCGCAACCTGAAAAGCATTAAAAACAGGACGTTACAGGGAAATTAATGGTAAAATTAGTGCATGAGAAAAGCTCGAAATCTTAGAAAAACCTTGCACTAGGAGCGGCAGATGAATCGTAGAAGACATAAGCAAGTGACATTCCATGACTTTCCTGGCGGGTTTAATGGTGCCAGGATCTTCTCTGAAATCGATGGGTGAAGTTGGCGCAGATCATACCGTGGGATCTCGTCGATAAAAAATATGCAGAGAATTTCGTC
>JAAZCB010000624.1 GCA_012513545.1 Clostridiaceae bacterium | reverse complement strand
GTGTTGAAAAGCTCTGGCCTCAAGTGCAGATTATTGCAGATAAAACCTCTAATCATATAAAGGAGAAGAATTTTATATCCGGTGAAACAATACCTATTTATGCACACGTTTCGCTTGGAAATTTGGAACCTGCAAGCGTAAAAGTCCAGGTATATTACGGAAGTATAGGAAAAAATAACACTATAGAAAATCCTGAAATAATCGACATGGAATTAGAAGAAAAATCCGGTGAAGGTACCTTCAGGTATTCTGCTAACATTACACTCTTTGAAGGTGGAGAATACGGTTATACCTTCAGAGTAATTCCATATCATGATGATTTGATAAATCCTTTCGAACTCGGACTGATAAGGTGGGTAGTACAATAGCTGAATCTGTAAAGGAGGGGTAATTCTCTTGCCCCTCCTTTTAAAATTATAAGGGCCATTTCCTTTCAGGAAATCCCGAAAAAAGCGAGAGACTCGATGTCTCAAAGCTTTTTTTATTCATTATTTGCACCTATTTTTCCATAAATACCGCCTCCGCCAACCTCAATTCCAAGGCGCCCTTCCCTTGCGAGCACAATATTTTTTGCGATATCTTCTTTAACCACAGAGGTAAGCTCATCATACCCAGCCTCATGAAGTATTTTCATTTCACTGCCAAAATACTCCACTAATCTGTCTATCGTTTTAGGACCTACTCCAGGAAGAAATTCAAGAGGTATCTGGTAATTATAAGGAACCCGCTTATCCATAAAAGGCTCCTTTCTGTCCTTAATAATCTCAAGTCTGTCCCTGACACCTACTACCACTGAATGCTTGTGGGAAACCGGACATTTCATGACAGGAGGCTCTTTATTAATAACCTTATCACACACAAGGCAGTAAGTTCTGTGATATTTACCCAATTTAGGATCAAGACCGTAATTAGCGTATACTCTTCTTCCTCCATCTCCCTTTAAGGCTTTCAATATTTCATTATAGGTGGGCTGTTGCATTTCAAAAATATTATATTCTCTTCCCATTTTTATTAGAGAATGAGCATCGGAATTACTTATAAATGATTTGTTATCGAGTTCACTAAGCTGACTTGCCATCATTGTGTCTGCACTAAGTCCAAGCTCGATTGAGTAAATTTTATCAAGGGAATCCTGGTCAAATATTTCATTGAGTGAGTCACAGCAACTCCCATAAAAGCTTTTATGTGGCGTAAAAGCATGAGCCGGTATAAACAGCCCTCCATAGCCATCAACGATATTGAAAAGCTCCTGACCTGTCAATCTGCTCATCAGGCTTGAAAGCCATATATCTTTAATATGCCTGCTCATTTCATTTGAGAACTTTTTTACCTGCTCCAATGTTGGGAAAAAGCACAAAGAGTGAGCACTGCATCCATGTTTTTCGTGTGTTTCAATCTCAGCTCCCAATAAAAGAGTCTGCCTGCCTCTGTATTCCATTCCTCCTTCTTTTTTTTCTGTCAATTCACCCTTATCCAACAGAAAATCAATATCTTCAAGGATGTATGGAGATATGCAATCTACCACACCAATTACCTCAATACCTTTTCTTAGTGATTCATAAGCAATATTCTCAAATGTAAGGTTTCGGGCAGTAGCCTTTTTTACTTCTACTCCTTTGGAGGACCGTCCAATATGAACATGCATGTCGACATAGTAATGTTTCATGAGGCACCTCTTTATTATTAATTGCTGGGATTTTTTTCATTTTATCATTATTGTGTCTTAATGTATATAATATAGTCATGAAAAAATTACAATCCAATTAAAAAATCCCGTACCCCAAAGGATACGAGAATGATTTATCCAACGCTTTCACTTTCTCCTTTTAGCTCTGACCACTTGCCGCAGCGGTCCCCCCATCGTGCAATAACCTCAGAGTTTGAAGTAATTTCTATAACCTCACAGAGATTTGAACAATCACTGCATTCAATACTCCGGGCTTTGAAATCGTTCTCTGCAGTATCAAACCCATAAAAGTTCGTTGTACTGCTTCCTTTAGACACTTTATCCTTTGCAATAAGCGCTGCCCCATATGCCCCCATTACGTCATAGTGTACAGGTATTATTATATCCTTTCCTATTGCTTTTTCAAATGCAGCTACAATTCCCACATTTGCTGCAACTCCACCCTGAAAAACTACAGGACCTTCTATATCTTTTCCCTTAGCAAGATTATTCAAATAATTTCTCACCAATGCTTCACACAGCCCACAAATAATATCCTCAGTACTATGACCTGTCTGCTGCTTGTGTATCATATCCGATTCTGCAAACACTGCACATCTGCCGGCAATTCTCACTGGTGTCTTTGCTCTTAAAGCATATCCGCCAAAATCTTCTATCTGTATTTCCAGCCTCGCGGCCTGTCTGTCCAGGAATGAACCTGTACCTGCAGCACAAACAGTATTCATGGCAAAATCATAAATTACACCATTTCTTAATATAATTATCTTCGAGTCCTGACCTCCTATCTCAAGGATTGTCCTGACCTCCGGCACTAGCTTTTGAGCAGCAACAGCGTGGGTAGTAATCTCATTCTTTACTATATCGGCACCTATTATAACACTTGCCAATTGTCTTCCGCTGCCTGTTGTGCCAACACCTTTAATGCTTGTTTCCTTTCCAATTCTTTGTGAGATCATCTTCATACCCGTTCTAAGAGCGTTAATAGGTTGGCCGCTTGTTCTCAAATATAATTTTTCAATAACTTCATTATTCTCATCAATAACTACAAGATTTGTACTTACCGATCCTACGTCAATTCCCAGATAAAGCGACGTCTTCCCCAATATCCTCCATCTCCCTTCTCTTATTAAGTAAATCTATAAAAGCTTCAATTCTTGTCAAATAACCTGCCTCTCCTGTCATTTCATCTATAATCAGGGTCAGTACAGGTATATTGAAATCTCTTTCCACTGCAGGCAATATGCTTTCTGCTACAATTTCCGGCATACATCCAAGGGGATATATCTGGATTACACCGTCATATCCATTTTGGGCATAGATTATGGTATTACCGATTGTTTCCTGTGCATGTCCACCTATCTTAGCTCCAAGATAAGGCTTTGCCGCTTTTTCATAGCTCTTATCCTTACAAAATGAAAGCAGCGACTTGAGCATATGCTCAATTATCCAGCCGCTTACGGTTACAGATCTGTCAACCTCTATTCCCATATTCCCCAATAATGATTCAATATAAAAATTAGTGTACGAGTCAATAGTTGTATAAATTTCTCCAACTATGCCAACTTTTACCGGCTTTGCACTCCTATCCACTTCAAGCCTTAGCAGCTGATTTTCTGTTTCATCTATAAGCTTCAGGATTCCCTCCGCCCCATGAACCTTTTTTACGTTTCTCTGAAATGACTTGTAAATACTGTCTGTTGAGCCTTTTTTAAGTTCCCTTGCCCTTATCTTAAAGG
>JAAZCB010000623.1 GCA_012513545.1 Clostridiaceae bacterium | reverse complement strand
TGGAGCACCAGGCATCACAGGCACCATACTTCTCTTTGTGGGTGTAATTATGACTGCCAGGAATCCTATGGATGTATTGATTATGTTGCTGGTCATTCTTGCAGTTTTAGGTATCGCACTTGCTCTTGTCCTAAATTCAGCAACAAAAGGACGGTTATCCAAAACGCTTATATTGAATGATTCTTTAAAAAAGGAACTGGGCTTTGGTAGTACTGAAGACCTGAACTTCTTTTTAGGAAAAGAAGGAATTGCCTCAACAACATTACGTCCCTCTGGTACTGCAGATTTTGACGGAGTTAAGCTGGATGTCGTTACCAGAGGTGAATATGTCGAAAAAAACACAAAAATTAAAGTAATAACAGTTGAAGGAAGAAGGATAGTAGTAAAAGAACTAAAATAGTAATAAAATAATATACAGGATTAGAAAGGAGATTTTAGTTATGCCAGCTGAATATAGTGTGTTAGGTGTTATCTTTCTTATTGGAGCAATAATAGTATTTTTATCATTATTCTTTACTTTTATACCAGTAGGCCTTTGGATATCAGCCTTTGCAGCTAACGTAAGAGTCGGTATTTTTACACTTGTAGGTATGAGGTTAAGGAGAGTTGTTCCTGCTAGAGTAGTTAATCCAATGATTAAAGCAACCAAGGCAGGTATTAATGTTTCAATTAACAAGCTTGAAGCACATTACCTCGCAGGAGGAAATGTTGACAGAGTTGTAAATGCCCTTATAGCTGCTCAGAGAGCGAATATTCCTCTTGAGTTTGAAAGAGCAGCAGCAATTGACCTTGCCGGAAGAAATGTTCTTGAAGCTGTCCAGATGAGCGTTAATCCAAAAGTTATAGAAACACCGGTTATTGCTGCAATAGCAAAAGACGGTATTGAGCTTAGAGCAAAAGCAAGAGTTACAGTTAGAGCAAATATCGACCGTCTCGTTGGAGGTGCCGGTGAACAAACAATTATTGCCCGTGTTGGAGAAGGTGTTGTAACAACAGTTGGTTCAGCAGGAGACCATAAAATGGTTCTTGAAAACCCTGATGCAATATCAAAAACCGTTCTTAGTAAAGGTCTTGATGCAGGCACTGCCTTTGAAATTCTTTCAATTGATATTGCCGACATTGATGTCGGAAGGAATATCGGTGCACAGCTCCAGACAGACCAGGCTGAAGCCGATAAACGTATAGCACAGGCTAAAGCCGAAGAAAGAAGAGCAATGGCAGTTGCAAGGGAACAAGAAATGAAGGCTGCTGTTCAGGAGATGAGAGCAAAGGTTGTGGAAGCGGAAGCTGAAGTTCCAAAAGCGATGGCCTCTGCCCTGCGTGAAGGTAAATTAGGTGTTATGGACTATTATAATATGCAGAATGTTATTGCAGACACACAAATGAGAGACAGCATATCAAAAGCAGGTAAACAGGATTCTGCTACAATTGAAAACAAAAAGTAATATTATAAAGGGAGCTGTATGGCTATGGGTAATTCACTTTTTGATATTTTTGAGACTTTAGCTGAGATTTCAGACGAAATTCGTAAAGAAGGTACCCAAGTTAAAGGTATTCAGAAAAAAGCTGCTCAAGCT
>JAAZCB010000622.1 GCA_012513545.1 Clostridiaceae bacterium | reverse complement strand
TTTCGCTTTCTTTTTGCATATAGCTTATGTTTCTTTTGAATAGCATAAAGCCAGTTTCTTATAGTCTGGTCATTTACAACAAAATCTTTAGCAACTTTAATAACAGATTTATGTTCTTCTCTTACAAACCTTATTTTATCAGCCATAATATTTATCATGTTTATCTTCTCCACAGGTTTATTTTACCCTAACTTACCTGTGTCCGGCAAATCAAGTATACCTCATCATCACCATTTACGAAGCTGTCGAACCATCCATATAATCAATTTTTATTTCTGTTAATTCGACTTTTGTTATAGTACAGTTATACCAAAGGCATTCCCAGTATCTATTTTCTCCATATATTTGTCCTTGCTTAAAAGGGCCTGTTGCCTTTACGAGTGATTCTGATTCGCCCCTAATAAAACAATAAGTATTATCGCCAACTGCATTATATGCAATTACAGGAAAATAAGCATATTTTATCTCTTTTGAAGATTTATTTTGGAAGGTAATATACTTTGTTGCAAGGGTTAATACTTATATATTCCTCTTGCATGCAATACTTAAAAAAGGCCCTAAAACACTTCATTACTCCATTTGCATAGGATTCCGTCAATCCTTTTTTTATAAAGAATTGCATATAGCTCTTTATATGAGCAGACGTTATCTTCTCAAGTTCAACAATACCAAACTCATTTTCCAGAAACGTAAAGAATAGTGCAGTATTATTCCTATAACTCATAATTGTCCGTTTTGATAGTCTCCTTATTTCACATTCAAAAACAAACTCCTTTAATACATCCCCTAACAACATAAAAACACCTTCCTATATGTATTATTTCGATAAACAAATACATAAAGAAGGTGAAATTACGGTATACAAATGGATTATTCAGTTCCCGGAACATGAGTTAATGATATATACCTTAACCGATTAAAAATTTTGCAGAATACATCATCATTCAATCCATCCAAAGCCGTTAAACCATTGCTACTACTACTTTCACTCCTCGTCCCAGTTGTGGTAAACATTCTGGACATCGTCGAGATCCTCAAGGTTGTCAACAAGTTTTTCCATAAGCTCTATCTGCTTGGGGTCTGTAAGCTTTGTCATTGTTTGCGGCACCATTTCAACTTCTGCCGTAGCAAACTGGTAGCCTTTGTTTTCAAGAGCTTCCCTCACTTTTGAAAATTCGTTCGGATCGGTGGTTATCTCAAAATAATCCTCCTCGGTGTTGAAATCCTCTGCTCCAGCTTCAAGAGCCTCCATCATCATAGTGTCTTCATCAATACCGGCTGCCTTTTCAACTATTATCATTCCCTTTTTGTCAAACATAAATGAAACACAGCCTGTTGTACCCAGATTACCGCCGAATTTATCGAACAAATGCCTTACATCTGCTGCTGTCCTGTTCCTGTTATCAGTCATGGCCTCAACAATAACAGCAACTCCTCCGGGTCCATAGCCCTCATAGGAAATGTCCTCATAGTTTGTACCGTCTACATCGCCTGCAGCCTTCTTAATGCTTCTCATAATACTTTCATTGGGCATGTTCGAAGCCTTTGCTTTGGCTATAACGTCCTTAAGTTTTGAGTTGGATTCGGGTTCAGGCCCTCCCTGCTTTACAATAATAGCAATTTCCCTTCCCAGCTTTGTAAACAGTTTACCCTTCTGATCATCGGTTTTTCCTTTTTTACGCTTAATATTAGCCCATTTTGAATGTCCTGACATGTATTACCTCCTACAGTATATATAAATTATAAGTTTAATCCATAATAAATTATAATATTAAACTCGGATTTTATAAAGCTATTTTATTATTTTATAATACACAATAGAGGTTAAAGGCGGGAACAATCATAGGTATAAGCTGCACCTATATAAATTACGAAAATGATTTTACCTTGAAAAACAAAATATTTGTGATATTTTATTAAGTAAGTTGAAGCACTACGTACCCGTCTTTATCTCCTTCAATATAGAACATAGAAATTAAGAAAGACTAATATTAAAGGGACCCTCAGGTCCCTCTTAATTTTCATCTTAACGCTACCAAAACACATGCCTTAACCGCATTCAATCCATTTTCATCAATCAATTGCATAAGCGAATTATCGTAAGTACCCGGCTGAAGCCAGATATCTTTGATACCAAGACGCGCGGCTTCTTCTATGATGTCCTTTCCTCTTTTTGGCGAAACCACCATGTCAATAACTTCGGGAAGCTCCGGAATTGATGACAGATTGCCATAGCAACGGTCTCCATCAATAGTTTCATGTTTCGGGTTAACCGGATAAACCCTGTAACCCCTTGATTTCAGCTTCTTATAAATCATATTGCCGTATTTTTCAGGGTCTTCATTAGTACCTACAACTGCCCATACTTTCTTTTCCAGCATTTTTTCTTCCTGCATGGCTTTCAACTCCTTATTCTGTAGTTATAAGTTTACCTTTTAGATCCAGAGTAATGTATACGTTATCTCCTGTTTCCATAAGAGCTCTTGCATTAGTTGCCTCAGTTATTAGCCCTGTAAAACCATCAACTTCATCAATCGGCACAAATACTATTATCTCCACATCCTGAGCATATATAGTATCTTTTATTATAAAACCATGTGAAGCAAGAAGGCTTTGAACCTTTCCAAACATAGTATACTCAACAGTAAGCTTCACCTTTTTACAAAGCTTTTTTGTTATTACCTGTGCAGCTTCAATACCTGTTGAAGCACTTTTGCTGTAAGCCCGTATAAGACCTGCAGCCCCTAAAAGTGTTCCTCCGAAGTATCTTGTGGAAACAACCACCAGGTCCCTTACTTCCATACGCTTTATTATTTCAAGAATCGGCATACCGGCAGTACCTGACGGTTCTCCATCGTCACTGAACCTCTGTACAATATTATTTCCACCAATATAATAGGAATAAACATTATGTGTTGCATCCCAATACTTTGATTTTAATTGACTTATAAACGCCAATGCCTCTTCTTCACTTGATACAGGCTTAACAGAAGCTATAAATCTTGATTTCTTTTCTTCCGTCTCGCTTTGTGCAAAATTTAAGACTGTTTTATACTCTTTGTCCAATTTAATCACCTTTAAAATATATGTAATTTAAATATCATAAGTGGTCTGTATAGTATTCTAACATTTTTTACACATATATTCATCTTCTTGTTTTATATAAATCTTTTTCAACTTTGTTTTTTTCGGACAGATAAAGCATCAACAATAAATTTACGGAACCTTTTCGAACAATGTTTACAGAAAATTCATATTTTTTAGGTTATAATATATATAAAAAGTATAGGAACTTGTTACTTTGGAGGTCATATGTAATATGAAAATATTATTGGAAATATTAAGCTGGACAGCACATATAGTATTGGCAATAGTACTTGGGATGGCAATAAACATTTTTATTATTCAGCCTACTCAGATTCAGGGCTGTTCTATGGAGTCTACTCTCTTTGAAAATGACAGGGTAATTATAAACAAGCTGGTTCATACCTTTAGGTTCGAACCCGATTATGGGAATATTGTTATTATAGACAGCCGCGTTGACAGAGACCGTTCAGTTGTTGATGATATAACCGACAGCCTCAAATATAATATCCTTTCCTACAAACTTTTCGGCAATGCAGAAGAAATCTTCTGGATCAAAAGAGTTATCGGAAAAGCTGGAGATACTCTTGAATTCAAAGACGGAAAGGTTGTCAGAAATGGAGAAGTCCTTGAGGAGTCTTATATCAAAGAACCCATGCAGTTCTTTCCCGATGGAAAGATAACCGTACCGAAGGGCCATATTTTTGTCATGGGAGATAACCGTAACCGCAGCAGAGATAGCAGGGAAATAGGCTGTGTGCCTATAGACCATGTAATGGGTAAGTTCATTGTAAAATTTTAATATACACTATTGTATTGTTTGTCCTTCTCGTTTTTTATCATAAAAGGATCCTGGAAGAATTCAAAACAACTTTTCCAGGATCCTTTTTGTACCCCGTTTGCAATTATAAGACTTTTGCAAATTCCTTATATTTTTTAAAAGATAAATTAATTAATGATTTATCCTGATTTTTTCCAATAATATTCATTGCTTCGTCTACATTAAAGAAATTTACGAATTTAGAACTGCATGTTTCCTGTTGAGTTTCATTTTCATTGAGGGATTTCATAATATACCATGTAGTTTTGTTGCAGAAGGTTTTTTGACGTGTTGCAGGATAGTACTCATAGTTTGTGTCACCGGATGAAGAAATTATCTGGACCTTAACGCCCGATTCATCCCTTATCTTTTTTAAGGCAACTTCATTTGACAATTCGCCATTGTGCATTAATTCCCTGGGCAATACCCATTCATCCTTCTCATTTTTGGTAAGCAGAACCTTATCCCCGGAGAACACCACTCCGCCCGCAAAGTTTCGGACTAACATAGTTAAAACCCCTTTCATAATTAGATTTTTTATCCTTATTTATATTTGTACCGTTTTATGTAGGAATTAATCTTACTGCTGATTGACTCTTCCATAAAACAGCAAATAAACAAAGGTAATACAAGTAATAAACCTGTCTTTATCTAACTATTCTTCCATATATAATATTATAATACATCAATGGTAGTCTTTATTCAATTTGAAGCCACATTGCAGCTAAGTTTTGTCAATTTATTATAAAGTCCCTGATTGCTTCTAATTTCGTCCTCCTTATAAGAGCCGTTACTTCTGTACCCGACTCTTTATGAATCTGCTCTAATACTTTGCCGTTATTATATAAAAAAGGTATTATCCAACCCGACTGATAAGGCACAAACAACCTGACTTCCGCCTCATCGGAAGGAAGAATTTCACAAATACCCTTAATAAGCTCCTCAATTCCAAGTCCTGTGGCGGCAGATATTTCAAACACTTTATCCCCCTGTCCTAAAACAGGTATTCTTGTATGATTACTCTCCAACATGTCTGTTTTATTTAATGCCAGTATAACCGGCTTGTTTACAACTCCAAGGCTTTCCAGTATGCTGTTTACAACCTGGATTTGTTCCCACGCCTCTTCACTTGTAACATCCACAACATGAATCATAGCCGTAGCATATAAAGACTCCTCAAGAGTTGATTTGAAAGCTTCTACAAGTTCATGCGGCAGTTTTCTTATAAACCCTACAGTATCTATAAGCAGAACATCTCTTCCATCAGGAAGCTTTAATTTCCTGGTAGCAGGGTCAAGGGTTGCAAACAGCTTGTCTTCTGCAAGCACCTCGCATTTGCATAGCCTGTTCAAGAGAGATGACTTGCCTGCATTTGTATACCCTACAAGTGCGATTGACGGCATAACGTTTATGTCCCTGTTTTCACGCAGTAAGTTTCTGCGTTTCTCTACCTCTCTAAGTGAAGACTCCAAAAAGCTTATCCTTCTTCTGATATGTCTTCTGTCAACCTCGAGCTTCTTTTCTCCGGGTCCCCGGGTCCCTATACCCCCTCCAAGCCTCGAAAGCTGGGTGCCAAAGCCGATAAGCCTTGAAACCCTGTATTTCAGCTGAGCAAGCTCAACCTGAAGCTTGCCTTCCCTGGAGTGAGCCCTTTGAGCAAATATATCAAGTATGAGACTTGTCCTGTCTATAACCTTCACACCTGTCAAATCTTCAATATTTCTTACCTGAGCACCTGAAAGCTCTTCATCAAAAATTATAAGATTAGCATTGAGAGCCTGACGCAAAAGACCCAGCTCTTCAACCTTTCCCCTCCCTATAAGGTATGCGGCATCCCTGGAGTTCTTCTTCTGCAGCACTTTCCTGACAACAACCGCTCCGGCTGTACGTGCCAGTTCTTCAAGCTCATCAATGGATCTCTCTGCCAGGCTTTTTCCTCCTATAATACTTTGCGATGCCATTTCAATACCAACAAGTATTGCCCTTTCATCATCATTGTCTTTGACAGCATATACCCCGGAACCCGAAGCTTTGTCAGCCTCAAGTATAATATCAAAAAGAGAGTTTATGGCAATATCATCTTTTGCAAAAGGACCATATATCCTTGATTCGCTGAAATCTCCATTTTCGCCCTTTTGCGGCAGTGCCGCATAGATTTCAGTCACCTTGCCATCTCTCACACCTATTGCTGCCATAGCATCAAGCCTGAGATTAAGCAGTGAGTTGATGTCCACAAGCGAAACCATTCCATCGCCTTTAGGATGGGTATGAATACACCTTATTCCCGTCAGCCTGGTCTGGTCCCTTCTTCCTTCCACCTCTGGAAGAGTAACCGTGCTGCTGTCACCCACGCTTACGTCTGTGATATTTCCCTTCCTGTCTATATAAACAGATATTTCCCGGTTTATTCTTTCAGTCAGATCTGCCATTTTAGAAGCAAGCTCTTCGGTTATAAACTCACCCCTTGGCACTTCAATATCATACAAGCTTTCTATTTCGTCCAATAAAGAAGTCTTCAGAGAGTATATATTCCCTTTTATGTTGATACTTCCCACCTCAATCCGGATGTGCCTGATTGCCAGCTTTAATTACAGTTTTATAGTTATATGTATGCAATTATATTTTACCTCTAATG
>JAAZCB010000621.1 GCA_012513545.1 Clostridiaceae bacterium | reverse complement strand
TCTTTTTTTATTAACTAAATTTAAAGTTTGTTAAATAATTGCTTTTATAGTAAATTATGTCATTAACGACATGAAATTACTCCCTTTCAAGTTTACAGAAAGACTAATATTAAATTCATATACATGAGAATATAATTTTACCTTACTTCAAGTCAATATACTTCCTTGTATATAGCTTAGGCATATATCCCTGTATTTTATACGGCATACTCCATTGTATACCCCAAAATAAAAGTTTGGGGGATTAATCGATGTGGTATGTTTCTTTGTTTAAATTATAACAAATAGAAATAGCAAATGCAAGAAAAAATGTTTGTAGATTCGAAAATTAATTTTAATAACTATTACATCATAAGCCCAACCATGCTATTTCCCTTTCAATTCGGCATATTTCAAATTTATAACCCTTATGCAAAATATGCTTTTTTTGCAAGACCACGATAAAGACACTTTCATTTTATTGATTTATTTACTATAAAAATTTCATTATTTATGGAGAAGTATAAAATACCTGTTTCAATTTAAGTATCTCAGGGGAAACAATAAATGGGTATTAATTTTATTTTTTGTATAGATTTACAGTTTGAGTAATAATATAATATTTACAATTGACTTAAACATGTATTGCTTTTAAAATTAATATATTAAATTCAATGATTACATCCTCGATTAAGATATATTTTCCGTCAAAAAAGGAGGTTAATTATGTTCAGGATTGTAAGAAAAGTGGAATTAAATACTTCAGTAAAGCTTATGGAGATAGAAGCTCCATATGTGGCAAGAAAAGCTGAACCCGGACAATTTATAATGCTTCGGGTGGACGAAGATGGAGAAAGAATACCTCTGACTATTGCTGACTATGATCGTGATAAAGGTACGGTAACAATTGTGTTTCAGGAAGTCGGCAAAACAACTAAAGCTCTTGGAGCCCTCAAGGAAAACGACAACATTCTTGACTTTGCAGGGCCCCTGGGAGTTGCATCACACTTTGACGGACTTAAAAAAGTTGCTGTTATCGGTGGAGGACTTGGTACGGCAATCGCCTATCCACAGGCAAAAAAGCTTAACAGTATGGGAGTTGAGGTCCACGCAATAACAGGTTTCAGGAATAAAGACCTTATAATAATGGAGAAAGAAATGCAAGCAGCAAGCAGCCTGCTTGTTATTACTACCGATGATGGCTCTAATGGTAACAAGGGTTTTGTTACCGATGCACTAAAAAAGCTCATTGAAGAAGGAAACAAATACGACCTGGTCATTGCAATTGGTCCTTTGATTATGATGAAGGGCATTAGCAACCTGACAAGGCAATATGGAATAAAGACAATAGTAAGCATGAATCCTGTTATGGTCGATGGTACCGGAATGTGCGGCGGGTGCAGGGTAACCGTAGGTGGTAAGGTAAAGTTTGCATGTGTTGACGGCCCGGACTTCGACGGTCACGAAGTTGATTTTGACGAAGCTATGAGAAGACAGAACATTTACAAAAAGGAAGAAAGCACCTCAAATGAACACAGGTGCAGATTAAGAGGTGAAGAAAATGCCTAATATGTCACCAAAAAAGGTAAATATGCCTGAGCAGGATCCGAATGTACGAAATAAGAATTTTCTTGAGGTTGCTCTTGGTTATACTGAACAGATGGCAATTGAAGAAGCTCAGAGATGCCTTAACTGCAAACACAAGCCTTGTATGGAAGGCTGCCCTGTTAATGTTAAAATACCTGAATTTGTAAGCCTTATTGCTGAAGGAAAATTTGAAGAAGCTTATGAAAAAATACAGGAAACCAACAGTCTGCCTGCAATCTGTGGAAGGGTATGCCCACAGGAAACACAGTGTGAGTTGTTCTGCGTAAGAGCCAAAAAGGGAGAATCTGTTGCAATCGGTAGATTGGAAAGGTTTGCTGCCGACTGGTTTATGGCAAACTGTAAGCCAGACACTGAAAAACCTGCCGGGAAAGGAAAGAAGGTAGCAGTTATCGGTTCAGGTCCTGCAAGTCTCACATGTGCCGGAGATCTTGCAAAAATAGGCTTTGAAGTTACAATATTCGAAGCATTCCACGTTCCTGGAGGGGTATTAATGTATGGAATACCGGAGTTCAGACTTCCTAAAGCACTCGTTCAAAAAGAGATATCTAAAATAAAAGACCTGGGTGTAGATATTAAGACCAATATGGTTATAGGTAAGGTGCTTTCCCTTGACGAGTTAAAGGAAGAAGGCTTTGACGCAGTATTCATAGGCTCCGGTGCCGGTCTTCCAAGCTTCATGGGTATACCCGGCGAAAATTTGAATGGTGTATATTCAGCCAATGAATTCCTGACCAGGATTAACCTCATGAAGGCATACAAGTTCCCGGACTGCGACACTCCTGTAAAAGTGGGCAAAAATGTTGCCATAGTCGGTGGAGGCAATGTGGCCATGGATGCAGCCAGAAGCGCCAAAAGACTTGGAGCCGAAAATGTCTATATAGTGTACAGACGTTCAGAATCGGAAATGCCCGCAAGGCTTGAGGAAGTACATCATGCCAGGGAAGAAGGTATTGTATTCAAGCTTCTTAACAATCCTACACGGATAATAGGTACTGAGGACGGATGGGTAAAAGGAATGGAATGCATTGAGATGGACCTGGGCGAGCCCGACAGTTCAGGCAGAAGGCGGCCTGTCGCAAAACAAGGTTCAGAATACATTTTAGATGTTGAAACAGTAATTATTGCCATAGGTCAGTCCCCCAATCCTATGATTACCTCTACAACTCCCGGATTGGACACCCAAAAGTGGGGAGGTATCATCACAGATGAAGATACAGGTGCTACCAGCAAGCCCGGAGTATTTGCAGGCGGCGATGCTGTAACAGGTGCCGCAACCGTAATTCTTGCCATGGGAGCAGGAAAAAAAGCTGCAAAAGCAATAGCAGAGTATTTAAAACAAAACTAAAAAAAGGGGATAGTTCCAAGTCACTCATAAAGAGTCATAAGGAGCTGTCCTCTTTTTCTCTTAACTGACTTCCATCAAGATAATCAAACTTACTTCCCTGATATGTCTTTTCTTCAACCATCCTCTTCTCAAGCATATCATGAATCTTCCACCAGCTTGTATCCCAGTTACAGAACAGGCTTCTTTCCTTAGGTGCCCGACCAATCAGCCTTTGAACAACTATGGAAGGATCAAGGTATTCCAGAAACTTGATTGCCCTGTCAATGTATTCCTCTATACCCAGTGGGACTATTTCTCTTTTCTCATACATTCTACCCATCTCTGTATCTTTTAATATATAAAGAGAATGGCATTTTACCTGATTTACCCCAAGAGCCGAAAGGATTCTCGCTCCTTCAATAACATCAAGACATGAATCCATTGGAAGGTCCATAATATAATGGGCACAGGACTCAAGTCCAAACTCTTTTATTGAGATTACTGAATCAATAAACTCTGCAAGAAGGTGTCCACGGTTCAACAGCTTCAATGTATGGTAATTGACCGTCTGAAGTCCAAGTTCAATAACTATGTCGATTTGCTTTGACATCTTAAGGCCTTTCAAGAACTCAAGATATTTTTTTGATATGCAGTCAGGACGTGTAGAAATATATATTGCCACAATGTTTTCTGCTACAGCTTCCTGTACATATCTTTCAAAGTCCCCAAAAGGCATGTAGGTATTCGAATAGTTCTGGAAGTATGCAATAAACTTCTGTGACTTATAGTTTTCGCCTATATATTTTGAATTATGTTCAAGCTGTTCTTTAACACTTAGAAAATTGGGAAGGTTTTCAAAGCCTGCGCCTTCCTCACCGCAGAAAATACACCCCTTGCTGCTGAGTCTGCCATCCCTGTTAGGACACGTTACAGGCAGATTAAGAGGCAGTTTGTATACTTTCGAACCATATTTATTCTTCAAGTATTCAGAGAACTTATTATACAGCATTTTTACCTTTCCGTATTATACATCGTTTTTGTATTTTTCTATATCAACAATACATAATAATTAAACTTTCACACTTATTATATTATGAATTCAAAGACCTGTTTACTTCATCATAGATTTTACGCAGAGGAACACCGTTCTTCTTCGCCAGTTCAACACAGTCCTCATATTCAGGAGCCGCCTTTCCAAACGCACCTTCCCCTGCCACCTTAACCCTGACCTCACCGTATCGTGTGTTTACTTTCTTAAATTCTCTGCCAAGGATGTGTCTTTTTGATACGAACTTTCTTACTCCAAGGGTTGAAGTCTCTTCCATGATAATACCCGTCAGATTATCTTCGTTATCTTTTTCAGAAAGAACTGTAAGCATAATACCAGGTCTGTTCTTTTTCATATAGACAGGCGAATAAAAAACATCAAGAGCACCATTTTCAAACAGTCTTTCCATTACATACCCAAGTATTTCGGGATTCATATCGTCAATATTCGTTTCGAGGACTAAAATTTCTCCGTCTTTCCCTTCCCCTTGCAGCAACTCTCCCATAACACATCTTAGCGCATTAAAACGTCCTGTTTCTCTCTTTCCTGCCCCATATCCCACCATATCTACAGTCATAGGCGGCATCACTCCGAATCCTGCTGAAAGACATTTTACAAGCCCCATTCCTGTAGGTGTAACAAGTTCTGTATTTATATCTTCAGTTATATATGGTATTCCGCTTTTCTTTAACATTTCCATAACAGCAGGAACAGGAACCGGCAGCTTCCCGTGCTGACATTCAATAAAACCGTTTCCATCATGAAGGGCAGAGCAATAAACCCTGTCTGCTCCCAATAAATCCAGGCAAATTGCAACACCCACAATATCAACAATGGAATCGACAGCCCCTACCTCATGAAAATGAACCTGCCCGATATCCATATTATGTACCCTTGCCTCAGCTTTTGCTATTTCTTCAAACACCCGTTTACTAAAATCCTTAACGTTAACACTTAACCCGCTGTCATCAATCAGCCGCTCAATATCATTAATGTTGCGTGCACAATGGTGGTGGTGATGGTCATCTTCATGATGATGCCCGTTTCCATGATTATGATTATGATTATGTTCATGCACTACAACTTCAACATCAGTCACTGCAATACCGCTTATCATCTTTTTATCAATGTTAATTTGGAAACCCGGCAGCTTCAGTTTTTCCAATTCACTTCTGAATTTATCCTGATCAATTCCCAGATCAAGAAGCGCTCCCAGCATCATGTCTCCACTTATTCCCGAAAAGCAATCAAGATAAAGCACCTTCATTTCTTATAATCTCCCTTTCTTACAATTTGTTAATCATACCGGCGAGGAAACCCGCGCCAAAGCCGTTGTCTATATTGACTACACCAATACCGGTAGCACAGCTGTTAAGCATAGTAAGCAGTGCCGATAACCCTTTGAAATTAGCACCATACCCCACACTAGTCGGAACAGCTATTACAGGTTTATCAACCAGACCGCTGACAACACTTGCCAGAGCCCCTTCCATTCCTGCAACCACCACGAGGACATTAGCCTTCATGAT
>JAAZCB010000620.1 GCA_012513545.1 Clostridiaceae bacterium | reverse complement strand
TCTTTGAAATAAGCCTTTGAAACAAAAAGCTCATTCTTTTGAGCAATATATGCTCTGTATTCATTTTTTGAACCGTCTTTCTGATGGTCAGCAAGAGATTTTATAAAATCCGCTTCACTGTCGAGGTCCCTTACATCACCAATAAATATGATGCCATCATTATTACACAGCTCTATAGCATCGGAAATTACTCTTTTCAAGTAATTATAACCATCAAAATATTGTATAACGCTATTTATAATTATAATGTCAAAACCTTTTGAATCAAGCCTGGAAATCTCATGTGCCGGTAAACACATTAATTCTATATTTTCTATTCCTTCTTTCTTTATTTTCTGTTTATTCCACTCAATCATGCTTTCGGAAAGATCTGTTCCATAATACATCCCTACCAACGGAGCAATCCTGTACATCCCCAATCCGGATGCACATCCTATTTCCAGTACTTTTGCATCTTTATTAAGATAAGGTTCAAGTTTTCTTAATATGTTTTCTGAAAACTCGTCCATTTCAAGCTGAGAAAATTTCTGCCCTGTATAACTGCTTACCCATCCACCTGCTTCAATACTATCCTTCCCGCTGTCTGCAACGTAATCCCATATCTTTTTGTCTGATAATTCGTTTCGTTCTTCCTTTTCATCTTTTATATCCCAGGACTCCAGACACAAATATGTATCAAGGGACTTGCATTTCCATTGAAGCCTGTTTAAAGCACCAAGAAAATCCTTTGAAGAAACCAATACCCTGACCTTTGAATCATCTATTATGGATTTTATTTCATGTTCACTCAGCTCTGTCTCAATAAAAACACAGTTCGTTCCAGCTTTTAGAGCTGCAATATAAGCGATGGCACGGTCAATTGGATCGGATAAATAAATACCAACAGAAATATCTGCACCTGACTTACTCTCGCTAATAAGGAATCTGGCCAATAGATCAGTTCTTACTTCAAGCTCCCTGTAAGTAATATGTTTGTTCACAGAAGCAATAGCTATTTTATCAGGAAAACAATCAGCCCCGGTTGAAAGATTATTAATTATTCCGGATTCTTTTGAAGTAATTCCTATTTCAAATTTAATATGTTGAAATATATCTCGTCCCATTTTTATAAAACCCCCCAATTAGAATTGCTTAAGACTTTAGCTTTTCTGAATCAAAAAATAACATTTCGCGTCCATGAAATGCTGTTATTATGTAATATCCACGCATACTCTGTCAGACTCAGCCCCATTTGCTTCAAACTCATCAGTATTTTCTATGGAGAGTTTTATGACCATGTCTATATAATAATCTGAGAAAAGCTCATCACATGCAGGACATTTATGTATATACTTATCTACTGAATCACACTTGACTGATCTGAACATTTTATTGAATTGTTCTTCAACCAGGTTGGATACAACACGGCTTACAAATTTCAGACTCTCAACGCCACTGTTATGTACGTAATTCTGAAACAACCACACAAACTCCTCTAAGGATACTTCTTTAATTTCAGGCATAATCTTTTTGAATGATTTTATTACATCCTTCCAATATAGCGGTTTTGGATTATAGAGAATATAATTTTCCTTAACGCCGGCAGGATAATTTAATGCCATATCAGTAATTGCTTCTGCAACATACTCTACTGAAGTCAGGTCAAAATCCGCGTCCATGGTTGGAACTGCGCCAATATTATATATAGACGAAATTAATGACTCAAAACCTTCTTGAGGATGCACGACATGGGCCTCGTTTGCATATAAGTAACCTAGTTTAACACACACACCAGGAAAGCCTTTATTAATCAAATTCAATAATAATTCCTGAGCTACATATTTAGTTTGAGAATAACCGTTAATCATTCCAAAAAGCCTGTCTGAGTTCATATTGTCATCTATCAGAGATGCACTGCAGCTTGCCGTATAAATCATCGGTTTAACTTTTCCATGAAGTGAGAATATCATGATATTTTTTACCCCTTCAACATTAGCTGCTTTCAAGGAGGAGTATGGCAGATAAAAATTATCAATGGCAGCACAGTGAATAACCAGGTCTGATTTTTCAGCTATTTCATTATAGTGAATTGTATCAATTCCAAGCTCATCTTTTGAAATGTCGCCAATTACAATTTTAATCCGGTCTATTTCGCTTTTATTCAACCGAATATTGTAATTGGCAAGGTTGCTGACAATTCTCTCAATCCCATGCTCCTTATTTCTTGCACGGACAAGACAAAATATATTTGCCTTTGTTCTTAATAGACATTCCCGTAAAATAAAGCCTCCGACAAAACCAGCGCCCCCGGTTAAAAATATATTCTGCAAATTATCATACGACATTACCGGATTTGTCTTATTGCCTGCT
>JAAZCB010000619.1 GCA_012513545.1 Clostridiaceae bacterium | reverse complement strand
AGTAGTTTTTGTTTATACAATTTTTATTAACTAAAATACCTGGCTAAAGTAGCATCAGACATACTTTTACACTAGTACTGTGCAAAAACTTTAACCGCATTTTGAAAAACCACAGTTCCTGCAAACCATGCAGCCGCCTTCATGCTCAACAGCTTTTCCACATTCGGGGCATACTGCTTTTGATATGATGTCAGCTTCACTACCTTCATTGCAACCCATACAGTTGTCATTTTCTGTTCCGGAATCGCACAAGTGAACGGAGTAATTATTGGCTGTAGGACGCTGTATCATTTGTTCATCAGTAAAATCCTCATCCTTTGTCATGTTACTTTGACCATTGTGTATGCTTGCAACCTTCTCAATCAGCCTCCCTATCGCATCCGGGCAGGACATTACCTTCAAGCCTTTTTGCCTTATTGTCGAAGGACAGCGGATTCCTTTAAGCTGCTCAACAATGTATTTATGGTCAACTCCTGAGCGGAGGGCAATTGATACCAGTCTTGCAGTCGCCTCAGACTGTGAAGGACAGCCCCCTGCACGGCCGGTATTTGTAAATACCTCACAGATGCCCTTTTCATCATAGTTTACAGTAATATACAAATTACCACAGCCTATCTTAACCTTTTCGGTAAAACCTGTAGCTATATCAGGTCTTGACCTTGGAGCAATATTATGTGCAGGAAGCAATTGTTCCTCTTCATTATGTGCCTTTTCTTCCTTCCCGTTAACTTTTCCAATGTTCAACACCTGCAAGTCCCTGCTTCCGTCTCTGTATATGGTTACACCCTTGCAAAAAGTCTTATAAGCCTGCCAGAACACATCATAAACATCCTTTTGAGTTGCTTCATTCCTCAAATTTACCGTTTTGGATACGGCATTATCTGTATACTTCTGAAATGCAGCCTGCATTTTAACATGCCATTCCGGTGTAATATCATGGGATGTTACAAAAACCTCCTGCGTTGACTTCGGTATTTCAGCAAAACCCTTTATTGTTCCTTTTTTGGCAATGCTCCTCATCAATTCATCTGAATAAAAACCATCAATAAGAGCTATTTGTTTAAACAATGGATTTACTTCAATAAGTTCATCATTGTCCATTACATTCCTTATATAGGATATTGCAAACAAAGGTTCAATGCCACTTGAAACACCTGCAATAATACTTAATGTTCCAGTAGGTGCAATAGTAGTAGTTGTAGCATTGCGAAGCTTTATCCCCATGTCCTTGAAGATGCTTTTATCATAGCATGGGAAAACTCCCTTCTTTTCGGCCAATTCGATTGAAGCCTTCTTGGATTCTTCCTGAATAAAATGCATAACATTTTCGGCAAGGTTAATTGCCTTTTGAGAATTATATGGTATATTAAGCTTGCAAAGCATATCTGCAAAACCCATTACACCAAGCCCGATTTTTCTGGTTCCCCTTGTCATATTATCTATTTCCGGCAGGGGATATTTGTTAACATCTATTACATTATCAAGAAAATGTACTGCTTTTTTTACTGTGTTTCCAAGCCTATCATAGTCTACTTCAGGCTTCCCATTAGTATTTTTTATCATGAGGCTTAAATTAACTGACCCGAGATTACATGCTTCATATGGAAGTAAGGGCTGTTCACCGCATGGATTGGTGCTTTCAATCGCTCCCAGTTCCGGTGTTACATTGTCCTTGTTCAACCTGTCAAGAAATATAATACCAGGTTCGCCATTATTCCATGCCATATTAACAATAATGTCAAATACCTCTTTTGCGTTTAACTTGCCTGCGATTTTCCGGGAATGAGGGTCGATAAGATCATAATCTTCGTTTTTCTCAACCGCTTTCATAAATGATTCTGTTATTCCTACACTGATATTAAAATTCGTTATGTCAGCATTATCTTTTTTACACCTTATAAACTCAAGAATGTCCGGATGGTCCACCCTTAGAATTCCCATGTTTGCGCCCCTTCTGGTGCCTCCCTGCTTAACAGCCTCTGTAGCCGAATTAAATACCTTCATAAAGCTTATTGGTCCACTTGCAACGCCACCTGTTGAATTAACGGATGACCCCTTCGGTCTGAGCCTTGAAAAGCTGAAGCCTGTACCACCACCACTTTTATGTATAAGAGCTGCATTCTTTATTGTTTCAAAAATATCTTCCATTGTATCTTCTATAGGCAATACAAAACATGCACTTAACTGTCCTAAAGGACGCCCGGCATTCATAAGAGTCGGAGAATTTGGCAAAAACTCAAGGTTTGCCATCATATCATAAAATTCGCCTTCGATTTCCTTAAGCTGCTTTGCAGAAACATAATCCTTATCAGCAGCCGCTACAGCCTTGGCTACCCTTAAAAACAACCCTTTTGGATCTTCCAGGAGATTACCGCTCTCATCTTTGGAAAGATACCTTTTTTCGAGGACTTTAACAGCATTCTCAGTTAAATTCATATTTTAAGCTCCTCACTTTCATCACTACATTTAGTATATTGTTTGATTCACAACACAGTATATTGTATCATTTATGTATTATTAGTCAAGCTAAATAAAATGATGTTTTTCTCAATTAAATGCAAAAAACATTGGATAGCATTTAATCAACCCAACTATCCAATGTTTTCATTTTTTATATTCCCAATAAAATTTTCTTTATTTTTAATATGTTTAATATTAAAATAAATGCTCATGCTACGCAGCTTGGCCTATTCTTTCTCGAAGGCGTCCTCGCAATACTTATTTCCTGCATCCCATAATATCCACTCTTTGTATCCTGCATCATAAACCGCCTTTATCTGTTGCTTAACCTGTTCAGTTCCATATTCCTGATAATAGCCTTTTCCAAGCCAGGAAGCAGTAAAATCCTGAATATAAGCTCTAATGTCAGCCCTGTAGCCATCAACCTTTGATATCCTGTCCTTAGCCTTAAAAAGAGTATTGTATACTACACCATACGGCTCCAGGTCAGGTTTCATGAACTGAACTCCGTTAACCTTCTGCCCATCTGCATAATGTGACGGGTATACCATCGGAGAAATATAATCAACATCCATTCCTATCTTCTCCAGGTATTGACCTATGCCCTCAGTATCTGCCGGGCTTTCACATATTATACCAAACACATCTGCTGATAAAACTACATCAGGCATTTCCTTTCTTGCATATGCAAGAAATTCATTTATAGCTTCATATTTCTCCTTTGTCTGACTTCCAAAATTCATTACCTTTTTATTACCGTTCGGGAATCTCACATAATCGAACTGTATCTCATCAAAGCCTTTTTGAACAGCTTCCTTGGCAATATCTATAAGATATGGCCATGCATCCTTATTATATGGGTTAAGCCATGATACAGTTTTTCCACCATCAACTTTTTCCTTCCATAGCCCTCCATTTACGTTTTTTACAGCTAATTCAGGCTTTTTTGAAGACAAAACAGGATCCTTGAAACACACAAGTCTTCCAATAATGTGAACATCGTTGTCATGGAACGCTTTTAATACCTTATCAGCATCATATTTTTTCTTCCATGCTCCAATATCCCTAACAGCCTGTATGTTAGACTCATAGCCTACATAACCGTCATCGTCCTTTATATCAATAACATAGGAGTTAATTTCAGTTGTATTTGCCAAATCAACATAGTGCTGAACTCTTTCATCACTGCCAACGGTCCAGCCTGTAAGATATAAAGCCTTTGCCTCTACTTTCCCTTTAGTCTCCTCAACAGGTTCCTGAGTATCAATTTGTGAATCATTTCCGCTGCCCGCTTCGTTACCACTGTCACTTGGTGCAGCACTCTCCTGAGCTATTGTTGGCATTGGATTGACAACCTCAATCCCTTTATTGCACGCTGTTAATGTAGTGCTTAAAGTAATTACCAGCAATAATGTACTCCATAATTTCTTCTTTAACCTCTTGTTTAACATGCTAACCCCTTCCCCCCCGGTAATGTAGTTTTACAATAAAAATAGAGAAATATTTATAAACAGACATACTTCACTATTAATAAATTATAAGTAATTATCTCCCTAATGTCATGGGAAATTAGTTCCTGAATAAACCTGTTACGAATTACAGGCAGCAATATCTTAAATTACTGCTCACTTATAAATTCACTTTCACTGTAAGTATTGGCAGGGTCCCATAATATCCATTCCTCGAATCCTGCATCATATACTGCTTTTATCTGCTCTCTAACCTGCTCCGGACCATAAACCTGATAATAACCTGCTGGTAAGTAATTAGCTGTGAAATCCTGTAAATATGGTCTTACTTTGGCCTTGTAACCTTCAACCTTTGAAATTCTTTCTTTGGTTTTTAATAAAGCATTATATACAACATCATAAGGCTTCAAATCAGGTTTTTTGAATAATATGCCATTAATGATCTGTCCCACACCGTTTCCCATCATACCCTTAGAGTTATTGGCATAATGTGACGGATATATCATCGGAGATATACAATCTATGTTCATTCCCACACTTTCAAGTACCTGTCCTATACCTTCCCGATCACCTGGGCTCTCACAAATAATTGCAAAAATATCCGCTGAGACTGCGGCTCCCATTTTTGATAATTCCGCTCCTGCCACTTCTAGGAACTCAGAAATCGCATCAGCTTTTTGAGGCGGATTATTTCCATAATCTACTTCATTTTTTCTTGCTGTTGGAAACCTCACATAATCAAACTGTATTTCATCAAAGCCTTTTGCCA
This sequence comes from Clostridiaceae bacterium, assembly GCA_012513545.1. Next base: position 1,139 of record JAAZCB010000619.1, on the reverse strand, counting down.
CTGCCTCCCTGGCTATATCAATGTTATAGCTCCATACATCCCTGTTATAAGGATTTGTCCATGCAATTTTTCCCTCCCTCCACAAAGTGCCGTCATACCTCTTTATAGCCAAGTCTGCCCTTTTCGTCGCAAGATAATTGTCTCTGAAACACACTAGCCTCCCAATAACATAAATATTGTTTTCGTGTAATTTTTTAATTACATCATCTACATCATATAGCTCATGGAAAGCCCCAATCTTTTTAACTTCCCCAATTTCGGACTTATAGTTTACCCTACCGTCTTCCTTGATATTTATAACAACAGCATTAAGTTCAGTTGCATTTATAAGATTAATTATATTATCCAAAAATTTTTTATTTCCAGCTGAAGAACCCGTAATATAAACTGCTTTTACTTTTACATCCTTCAATTGTGGTATATTTTTATCAGGTTTCTCCTCTATAATTTCTTCATTGTCTTTACTTTCGATATTTGATTTGTCTTCAACAGACTGTAGAGGAGATGGCTTTGGAGTATGTCGTATTTTACCCGTTGAATTTACAATAGTTCTATTATTGGAATTATTGCTTCCAGAGAAATTCTTTTTTGGGAATGCCTTAATTATATTAACTGCTGAAACAACAGATGCTAATAATCCAACAGAAACCAGTACCAAAATTAGTATATTCTTCTTTTGTACCATTTAACTCTCCAATCCAGCAAACAATAAATATTATTTTTATTGTTTCACCATTAATCTACCAGAAACTATTTTTAAAGGCAATTAAATTTTGTTAACATTTTATATGTTTATCGTAAATAATTATTTTAAGTACAAAATTATTTACAACAACAATACTTATATTATTGACTAGTTTTTTTCGTTTAAATCAATTAATATTTTCAAATAGAAGTATATGTCATGTTCTGGAATTTTGTTTGTGTTCCTGTCTCTTTTTACTTGATTAAGACTTTGTGCAGAATAACTTTGAACAAATAAAAAACTTTGGGACATCGAGTCCCTCCGTTTTAACCTCTTTCACTTCGTTCGAAAGAGGTTAAATAAAAATAGAGAGAAAGTAAAATTTACTTCTCTCTATTTCTGGCTCCTCAAGTAGGACTCGAACCTACGACCCTGCGGTTAACAGCCGCATGCT
>JAAZCB010000618.1 GCA_012513545.1 Clostridiaceae bacterium | reverse complement strand
TCCGAACATAATTTAGAATTTGATATTCAAAAAGACACAGAAGAATATAAGGAGTTTGCTGTTGGTTTGAAAAAAGGAAATATAAGCAATAAAATGACATTCTGCTTAAGATACAATACTGGTAAATGGCAAATAGAGGACATCAGACAGGATTCAGGGCAATATGATAAAACTATAATGTGACAGGGGACGGTTCTTTGACACGGCGAATGAAATGCAATAAAATTCCAGATGAAGGAGGCAGTCATTATGCCAAGAAGAACAAGACTGCTTTGGGAGTCTGGAATTTATCAATTTATCATGATAAACCTCCAACCAAAACAACTGTAAAATAACACAAATCCAGTCCCCAGGTATGTAGTACGTCAAAGTCGTGGAGTCAAGATTCTTGAAGATGTTGTACATGAAGGAACTCATAAAACAGATTACTTAAGCGATTTTGGTGTTCTACAGTAAGGGAAGATATTAAGAAACTATAGGGAAATTTGAAATTGCTACAGTTAAAAGCCTACCGAAAGCACATAGGGATATAATTATTAGCTGAATAAAGATAATAGAAGGTATTACTAAAAGACAGGTGTCACGGATACTTGGAATTCCAGGAAGTCTAGTTAATAGAGTTGAGTGAAACAAAAGAACCGTCCCCCTGTTTCATTCCCCATGTTTCATTCGAAAAATTATATAAATTTAAGGAAATTGTTGCATATAAATTAATTTTATAATATACTTTTAACATCAGCGATTAGTACCAGGTAATAATTATATTCTTTTTGAATATAATATTAAAAAGAATTTATACTTTAAGAATAGCTTAAAGAGGTGGATAAATGAGCAGGTCATCATGCATGAAAAAGGAAAGGCAGGCTATACTCTTGGAAAAGCTGGACCAGGATCCTTTTCTTACAGATGAAGAGCTTTCAGAAATGTTTAGCGTAAGTATACCTACTATCAGGTTGGATAGACTGGAGCTTGGAATACCGGAACTAAGGGAAAGAATCAAGAATGTTGCTGAAAAGAACTATGGCAAGGTGAAGTCCCTGCAAAGCAAAGAAATTGTTGGTGAACTAGTGGACATTTCCTTAGGTCAGGGTGGTATATCCATTCTTGAAACAAGCAGTGCAATGGTGTTTGAAAGGACTAAAATCATTCAGGGGCATTATATATACTCGTTGGCTGAATCACTTGCAATTGCTGTAATAGATGCTCATGTTGCACTGGTTGGAGTAGCAAATATAAAGTACAAGACCCCTGTGTATGCCGGAAGCAAACTTTTGGCCAAAGCAGAAGTCAAGAAGGCTAAGGATAATAAATTTATAGTTTGGGTACGTATAATGGTAAAGCAGCTTGAAGTGTTCAGAGGAAAATTTATATTGGTATCCCTTGAAAAATTATAAAAAACGTAGTAACTTATTTACGTGATATTATAATTCCAAAATTGTTCAGGGAGTGATTGAGGTTTGACAATAATTGTAGATGCTATGGGTGGAGATAATGCTCCTGAAGCTGTAATTAACGGTTGCATTGATGCCGTTAACGAGGCCGACGGGTTTGATATATTATTAACCGGTGATAGTGAAAAAATTGAAAAAATACTTAAACAGAGGAATTTTCAGAGTTCGCGTATAAGAGTTCATCATACATCTGAGGTTATTACAGTAGAAGATATGCCAACTAAAGCAATAAAAACTAAAAAAGATTCTTCAATGGTTGCAGGTTTTGAGCTGCTGAAGAAAAAAGAGGGCGATATTTTCGTTTCCTGTGGAAACAGCGGAGCTTTGATGGCAGGGTCACTGTTTATATTAGGAAGGATTAAGGGAGTTGACAGACCTGCTATAGCAGCGCTGATTCCTACACAAAGAGGACATTGCCTCATTATGGACGCAGGTCTCAATACTGTATGTAAACCAATTAATTATCAACAATTCGGAATAATGGGTTCGATTTACATGAAGGAAATGTTTAATATAGATAAGCCAAGAATAGGCCTGTTAAATATCGGAACTGAGGTCGGTAAGGGAAATGAATTATTAAAAAATGCTTACATGTTGCTTTCGGGTTCGGATATTAATTTTGTAGGCAATGTTGAAGGAAATGATATTCTTCAGGGGAAAGTTGATCTGGTAGTTTGTGACGGTTTTTCAGGAAATGTTATGCTGAAATTTTTGGAAGGCGCTGCTTCATTCTTTTTTGGGATGCTTAAAGATGTATTCTACAAAAGCTTAAAGACAAAGCTTGCTGCTATTCTGGTCAAGAAGGATTTGAGCGAAAGCAAAAGGGCCTTGGATGCGGATGAACATGGCGGTGCGCCTATATTGGGAGTCAACGGGCTTGTTATTAAGAGCCATGGAAACTCCAAAGCTTTAACAGTTAAAAATGTTATCATTAAAGCAAGCAAGTTCGCCAGGACTAAGGTTTTGGAAAGCATAAAAGAAGAATTTATTAATATGGAGGTCGATGAGATTGAACATGACTTATAGCTGCGGAATATTGGGGGTTGGGAGCAGCTTGCCTGAGAAAGTACTTACCAATAAAGACCTGGAAAAAATGGTAGATACTTCTGATGAATGGATTATTAAAAGGACAGGTATTTCTAAGAGAAGAATTCTTGATAAAGATACACCAACGAGTGAACTAGGTGCACAAGCTGCTAGGAAGGCACTTGACGATGCAGGCATAGCAGCAGAAGACCTTGATATGATAATCGTAGCTACCGAAACTCCGGATTACCATACTCCTTCAATGGCGTGTATAATACAAAGCAGGTTGGGGGCGACAAGGGCCGCTGCATTTGATTTGAATGCTGCTTGTTCAGGATTTATATACGGCATGAGTTTGGCAAATCAATTTATAACAACCGGACATTATAAATATGTTCTGGTTTTAGGTTGTGAAGGCCTTTCAAAAATAACTGACTGGGAAGACAGGAATACATGTGTGCTTTTTGGTGACGGTGCAGGTGCGGCGGTTTTTGGTCCTGTAGAAGAAGGATACGGAGTAATTACTACGCATATTGGTTCAGACGGTAGCCTGGGTAAATATCTTACCGCACCTTGTTGTTTTGCGAGCCCTACGGATATTGAAGTAAGGCAGGGAAAAAACAAAAGGGTTCTTTGGATGGACGGAGGAGAAGTATTCAAATTTGCTGTCAAAATTATGGAGCAGGCAGCCAACAGAGTTTTGGATGATGCTCGAATGACTATGGAGGATATTAAGCTGATTGTACCACACCAGGCAAATATAAGAATATTGGATGGAGCAGCAAAAAGGCTTGGTGTACCAGCTGAAAAAGTATTTACCAACCTTCAGGAATATGGCAATATTTCATCAGCATCAATTCCTGTTGGTTTATGTGAGGCATATAACAATAAAATGCTTTCAAAGGGTGATAATCTTATTCTGGTAGGTTTTGGCGGTGGCCTCACATGGGGTTCTGCCATAATCAAATGGAACAAGTAAAACTATCTGGATTTCTAAACGGAGGTTATATAATGGGAAAAGTAGCATTTTTATTTTCAGGTCAAGGTGCCCAGTATGTTGGCATGGGCAAGCAGACTGCAGAAAACTATAAAGCATCCAGGGAGATATTTCAAAAGGCATCCGAGGCTTTAGGCTTTGATGTGGCTAAAATGGTTTTTGAAAGTGATGACGAAACATTAAAAATAACAGAAAATACCCAGCCGACTATATTGACAACAAGTATTGCCTGTCTTCAGCCTCTGATTGAAGCAGGTATAAAAGTGGATGCAACAGCAGGATTGAGCCTTGGAGAGTATTCTTCCCATGTGTATTCAGGTACAATGGCCTTTGAGGATGCTGTAGCGCTTGTAAGAAAAAGGGGAAAGTTTATGCAGGAGGCTGTTCCTGTAGGTGTTGGAACCATGGCAGCTATTTTGGGACTTGAAGATGAAGCGGTTCGTGAATGCTGCAAGCTTGCTTCAGCTGACGGAGTTGTAGAGCCTGCAAACTTCAATTGTCCTGGACAGATAGTTATAGCAGGTGAAGTAAAAGCAGTTGAGAAAGCTGTGGAGCTTGCAAAAGAGAAAGGTGCAAAAAGGGCAATGCTGTTGCCGGTAAGCGCTCCTTTTCACTGTAGCATGCTAAAGCCGGCAGGAGATAAACTTGCTGCTGAGCTTGAAAAAATTAGTTTGAACGATTTTAAGATTCCTGTAGTAGCAAACGTTACTGCAGAATATATTTTAGATAAGTCAAAGGTAAAGGACCTTTTGGTAAGACAGGTAAGCAGTCCGGTACTGTTCAGGGCTTCCATTGAAAAAATGCTTGGAGATGGTGTTGATACATTTGTTGAGATCGGCCCTGGAAAAGTGCTTAGCGGTTTTGTAAAGAAAATTAGCAAAGAAGCCAAAACATTAAATGTTGAGGATATGGATTCTTTAAGCAATACACTTAAAGAGTTGGGAGTATAAATGTTTATTGAGAGAAATTATAACATTGACGATAGCAGGGAGGAATGCATATTATGGAATTAAAGGGGAAAACTGCAGTTATAACCGGTTCGGGCAGGGGTTTAGGAAAAGCCATAGCCTGGAAACTGGGGAAAATGGGTGCTAACATAGTCTTAAACGATATTGCAGTTTCGGATAGCGTTGATGCAACTGCAGAAGAGTTTAAAGCTGCAGGGATAAATGTTGTGGTTACAAAGGGCGACGTAAGGATTATGGAAGATGTAGAGACTATGGTTAAAACAGCATTGGAAACCTTCAACAGTGTTGATATACTTGTCAACAACGCAGGAATAACTAAGGATAATCTTATGCTTAAGATGTCTGAAAAAGATTGGGATGATGTGCTGGATATAAACTTAAAGGGAGCTTTTCTTTGTACAAAGGCTGTTACAAAAACAATGATGAAACAGAAAAGCGGCAAAATAATAAATATCGCTTCTGTTGCAGGGGTAATGGGAAACCCCGGACAGGCAAACTATTCCGCCTCAAAAGCGGGCTTAATAGGTCTTACCAAGTCTACTGCAAAGGAATTGGCATCACGAGGAATAACATGTAATGCGGTTGCACCGGGTATAATAGAAAGCAAAATGACAGAAGTCTTACCGGAAAGTGTAAAAGAAAATTATTTTAACAATATACCACTCAAAAGGTTCGGGACACCTGAAGATGTGGCAAATGTTATTGGTTTTCTTGCTTCTGAAAGTTCAAATTATGTTACAGGACAGGTAATAAATATTGACGGCGGTCTGGTAATGTAATAATATCTTATTGTAACACTATTTGGTTATACCTGTAGTTGTGCATTAAGAGTACTTATTATCCAAGAAAACCCCCTGTGGAAGGAGGTGAATGATAGTGTTCGAGAAGGTGAAAAAAATCATTGTAGAACAGTTAGGCGTTGAAGAAGATGAAATAGCAATGGAATCTTCCTTCATAGATGACTTAGGAGCAGACTCACTGGATATTGTAGAATTGATAATGGCTCTTGAAGAAGAGTTTGACCTCGAAATACCTGATAGTGAGGCTGAAAAGATTTCAACAGTAGGAGATATTGTTGATTACATTAAGAATAATTCATAAAAAAAGTCCCTAACCAAGGGACTTTTTTAATATTGACTTAAGCTCACTTCTATCAGCATGGAGGATGCCGGAAGAAGTTTGGATATATAACATAGATAATTAAGTATTGAAACGGGAGGTTACACAATGAAAAAAAGAGTAGTTATAACGGGTATGGGAGCTATATCTTCTCTTGGAGAAGGTGTTAATGAAGTGTGGAATTCGATTAAGGAAGGAAAATCCGGTATATCTTCTGTAACAAGATTTGATGTTTCAGGTATGCCTACAAAGGTTGCAGGAGAAATTAAGGAATTTGATCCGACAAAGTATATAGACAAAAAAGAAGCAAAAAGGATGGACAGATACACTCAATTTGCCCTGGTGGCTGCAAAAATGGCTGTAGATATGTCGAAGCTTGATCTTGAAACAATTGACAAATACAGATTTGGGGTTGTTGTAGGTTCAGGTATCGGAGGAATAGAAACTTTTACTGACCAGTTGAATACTTTTAACGAAAAAGGGCCAGGAAGGGTTAGCCCGTTCTTTATTCCAATGCTTATTTCAAATATGGCGGCAGGACAGATTGCAATACAGTTTGGCGCAAAAGGATTTAATGAATGCGTTATTACAGCCTGTGCGACATCAACAAATGCAATAGGGGATGCCTTCAAGGTAATACAGCGCGGTGATGCCGATATTATGATTACCGGAGGAGCAGAAGCATCCTTGGTACCCATTGCTTTTGCAGGATTTTGTTCAATGAAAGCCATGTCGACAAATGAAGATCCCAAAGTGGCTTGCAGGCCTTTTGATTTGGAGAGGGACGGGTTTGTAATGGCTGAAGGTGCTGCAATTATTGTAATTGAAGAACTTGAACATGCCATAAAAAGAGGGGCAAATATCATAGCTGAAATAATCGGTTATGGCTGCACAAACGATGCTTTCCATATAACTGCGCCAGCTCCGGAAGGAGAAGGTGGTGCAAGGTGTATGAAAATGGCAATAGATGATGCTGGAATAAAACCTTCAGATGTTGATTATATAAATGCTCACGGTACATCTACCGAATACAATGACAAGTATGAGACAGCTGCAATTAAGACTGTATTTGGAGAGCATGCCTATAAGCTGGCAGTAAGCTCAACAAAATCAATGACAGGGCACATGCTTGGTGCTGCAGGGTCTATAGAAACAATTATTACTGCACTTGCCTTGAAGGAAGGGTATATTCCTGCGACAATCAATTACAAGACCCCTGACCCCGAATGTGATCTTGATTATGTACCTAATACAGGAAGAAATAAGGAAATGAATTATGCCATTTCAAACTCTTTGGGATTTGGAGGACACAACGCAACTCTGGCACTAAAAAAATACTAATTGTTTTATTTTTCATAAATTTAAACAAAGGGGCTTGGTAAAGCCCCTTTGTTTAAGGCGTTTCAGTAATACTGTAATTTAAGGAAGTGGTAATGTGAATAGTATTGAAAATGCTTTGAATATCACGAAACTGGAAAAGGTAACTGGCTACAAGTTTAAGAACAGAAGAAATCTTATTCAGGCATTAACGCACAGTTCTTATGCAAATGAGAACAAAGGAGACAAACTTCTATGTAATGAACGCCTGGAATTTTTGGGAGATACTGTTCTTAACATGATAATCAGTGAGAGTATCTATTTGAACTATCCTCATTTCTCGGAAGGTGAAATGACAAAAATCAGAGCGAGCGTTGTATGTGAGCCTTCTTTAGTAAGGTGTGCCGAAAACATAAGTCTGGGAGAGTATTTATTGCTGGGGAAAGGTGAAGAAAATACCGGTGGAAGAACCAGGACTTCAATCCTGTCAGATGCAGTTGAAGCTGTTATTGGAGCAATTTATATCGATGGAGGAATCGAAAAAGCGAGAAAATTTGTGTTAGATCAGATGAGAAGCTTTATTGACGATTCAGTAAGCGGCACAATATTCATGGATTATAAAACGCAATTGCAGGAGATTGTTCAAAAAAATTCTGACAGAAAAATATCATATGAAATTATTGAAGAAAAAGGACCGGATCACAACAAGCTGTTTGTATCCCAGGTAAAACTTGATGAAGTTGTAGCGGGCACCGGTGAGGGAAGAACAAAAAAGGTAGCAGAGCAGATGGCAGCAAAGGCATATTTGGAGAAGATCAGGCACCAAGAGGTCAATAAATGAAATGTAAACATATGGTGATACCGGTATTTATACCGCACAGAGGATGTCCATTTGATTGTATTTATTGTAATCAGAAG
>JAAZCB010000617.1 GCA_012513545.1 Clostridiaceae bacterium | reverse complement strand
TGGCGATATGTGCCTCCATTTTTATGATATTAAAGGCAATGCTGAACGTTATGCGATTAACCAAAATGTATTTGGAATGGAGCTTGCTTGGCTGAAGAAGGTTCCGTACTCTATAGGGTTTGCCTCAGGGTTGTATAAGACGAAATCAGTTGTAGGAGCTCTTAGAACTGGATTAATAAATGTGCTTGTGACACATTATTCATTAGCAAAAAGTGTGCTAGATTATTGTGAAAGGGGGGCGTAGATTTTTAAGTTTTGTTCATTGAGCTCACCCTATTCAGTTAAACGACAATGAGAGGTGACGAACATATTTAATGTTTACGCATAATATTTAAAATGATTTTCAATATCACATTAAATTCTTTGAAAGGAATTAATTTATGTTTGGAATAAGAAATGATCTACTAAGATTGGAAGAACAAGGTAAACAAATCCGTGTCGGAATCATAGGAGCAGGACAGATGGGCAGGGGAATGGTGGCACAGACTGTTTTAATGAACGGGATGATACCCAATATTGTTGTGGACATTCAAAGAGATAATGCAAAAAATGCTTTGTTAAACGCAGGTATTTCGATTGACAACATCAAGGTAGCAAACAATGTCTCTGAAGCAAATAATTATGTTGCCCAAGGTCACTATGTTATTACTGATAATGCAAATATTGCCATTGAAACAGATGCTATTGATGTGATCGTGGACGCAACAGGAGTTACGGAGATCGGGGCGAAGATTGCGGTAGATACTATTAATGCTCATAAACATATTGTAATGCTCAATGTTGAAGCAGATGTTGTGATTGGACCCATACTCACAAGAATGGCACGTCACGAAGGCGTAATATATACTGGCTCTGCTGGCGATGAACCAGGATCAGTCATGGAACTTTATGATTTTGCTGCTGCGCTAGGGTTTGAAGTGTTAGTTATTGGGAAAGGCAAAAACAATAAGGTTGATAAGGACTCTACACCGGACTCCTGTTTTGAAGAAGCGCAAAGAAAGCATATGAACCCCAAAATGCTTACCTCGTTCAAAGACGGAACGAAAACCATGGTTGAGATGACGGCTATGGCCAATGCAACCGGTTTTTTGCCTGATGTGGTCGGCGGGCACGCGCGGCATGCTAGTGTATCCGAGTTAGCGTCAATGTACAGACTAAAAAGTGAAGGTGGAATTCTGAATAATTATCAAGTTGTTGATTATGTCAACGGCGTGGCACCAGGGGTGTTCATTATCATTACTAGCAAACTCTCGGAAGTGCATGACGAGCTTCGTTATCTTTCCATGGGCGATGGCCCCAACTATGTGCTATTTCGTCCGTACCATTTGACCAGTCTTGAGACACCGATGTCTGTTGCGCGTATTATGCTTCACAACGAACCGACGATAATCCCTATCACAGGCGCTCCTTACGCAGAGACAACAACCATAGCAAAAAAGGACCTGAAAGCAGGTGAGTATTTGGACGGCATTGGGGGATATACCGTATATGCGTCGTTTCATTCTTATTCAGAAGCCAAAGCTCTTAATGCACTGCCTATTGGTTTGGTTAATGGAAAAACGAGACTAAAAGCGGACGTGAAGAAAGGACAACTGATCACCTACCAAATGGTTGATTTGGCGGAGGATTCTTATATTTTAAAATTGCGCAAGGAACAAGATGCATTACTGGCAAAAGGTTTGTTATAAAACCGCATATGTATGAAACTAATTTGTCACTTAAAGTTAATTATGGGCAACAACGCATGAAATAAGTCTTATCGCACTAAAACTAATAAAGCTAAGACATGTTATACATGCGGTAAATTCTACGCAAGAATAAGGCACATCTGGCAAATTTTGACAGGTTTGCAAGAAAAAGGATGCATTTTATAACGTGAGGTAATAATGACGGGAACAAGTATTACGATCAAAAATACGATGAAAAGGTTTGGGGATGTAACGGTAATACCCAATTTAAGTCTAAAGATTCAACCGGGTGAGTTTTTCACTTTATTAGGACCTTCTGGTTGCG